>JAQGMQ010000350.1 GCA_028292305.1 Rhodoferax sp. | reverse complement strand
GCTGGGGCAACGCAGGCGGCGGCGCGGCGCAGAGCCTGTTGCCCTTGGTCGTCGCGGCGATGATCGGCCTCGGCGTCGAGCAAGCCTGGGGCTGGCGCGCGGCGATGTTCGTGCCCGGTGTCGCGATGATCGCAATGGCCTTCGTTTACGCCCGCTACACGCAGGACACGCCGCAGGGCGACATCGTCGATCTGCGGGCCAAGGGCATCCAGGTCGACGCGGGCAAGAAGGGCGGCATGGCGATCTTCCTGCAGGCCGGCCGCAACTACCGCGTGTGGATGCTGGCGGCCACTTACGGCGCCTGCTTCGGCGTGGAGATCTTCATCCACAACATCGCGGCCAGCTACTACGTCGACCGCTTCGGCCTGTCGATCGCCAACGCCGGTTTTGCCGCGGGCATCTTCGGCGCGCTGGCCTTGTTTGCCCGCGCCCTGGGCGGCATCGCCAGCGACCGCATCGCCGTGCGCCGCGGGCTCGACGGCCGCACGCTGCTGCTGTTCGGCCTGATGCTCGGCGAAGGCGTCGGCCTGGTGCTGTTCAGCAAATCGGACAGCGTGGCGCTGGCGATCGGCGCCATGGCGCTGTTCGGCCTGTTCACCCACATGGCCTGCGGCGCCACCTATGCGCTGATGCCGTTCGTGGACCGCAAGGCACTGGGCGGCGTGGCCGGCCTGATCGGCGCGGGCGGCAACATCGGCGCGGTGGCCGCGGGCTTCCTGAACAAGGCCACCGACACGCCGCAGCAGACGCTGTTGATCCTGGGCCTGGTCGTGGCCGGCACCTCGCTCTGCGCGATCTCCGTGCGCTTCTCGGCGCAGCACAAGTCGGCCGAGCAGAAGCTGCTGGACGCGGCGCTGGCCGAACGGCAGCAGCAGGCCGGCGGCGCGCACTACAAGCCGGCCGGCGACATGGCCTGAAGCCGGCCTGGCGGTCCGAACCTTGCATTACCCATCCCACGCACCCACGCATTCCCTGGAGTAGCAGCCCCATGAAAAAATCGAAACTCGTGATGATCGGCAACGGCATGGCCGGCGTGCGCACGCTGGAAGAGTTGCTGAAGGTGGCGCCCGAGCTGTACGACATCACCGTGTTCGGCGCCGAGCCGCACCCCAACTACAACCGCATCCTGCTGTCGCCGGTGCTGGCCGGCGAGCAGACGCTGGACGAGATCGTGCTCAACTCCTGGGAGTGGTACACCGACAACCACATCACGCTGCACGCCGGCAAGAAGGTCGTCGAAGTCGACCGCGTGAACCGCATCGTGCGGGCCGAAGACGGCACCGAAGCCGAATACGACCGCCTGCTGATGTGCACCGGCTCCAACGCCTTCATGCTGCCGATCCCCGGCCGGGAGCTGAAGGGCGTGATCGCCTACCGCGACATCGCCGACACCAACGAGATGATCGACACCGCCACAAAATTCAAGAATGCGGTGGTCATCGGCGGTGGACTTCTGGGCCTGGAAGCCGCCAACGGTCTGATGCTGCGCGGCATGCAGGTCACCGTGGTGCATGTGAACCAATGGCTGATGGAGCGCCAGCTCGACGTGGTGGCGGGCAAGCTGCTGCAGAAGTCGCTGGAAGAACGCGGGCTCGCATTCCGGCTGGGCGCACAGACCCAGGAACTGGTGGGCGGGCCAGACGGGCGCGTCACCGCGATCAGGTTCAAGGACGGCAGCGAAGTGGCCACCGACCTGGTGGTCATGGCCGTGGGCATCCGCCCCAACACCGAGCTGGCCGCCAGGATGCGCCTGCACATCGACCGCGGCATCGTGGTCAACGACACCATGCAGACCGTGACCGACGCACGCATCTACTCGGTGGGTGAATGCGCCGCGCACCGCGGCATTGCCTACGGCCTGGTGGCGCCGCTGTTCGAACAGGCCAAGGTGGCGGCCAACCACCTGGCACAGTTCGGCATCGGCCGCTACATGGGTTCGCTGACCTCGACCAAGCTCAAGGTCACGGGCATCGACCTGTTCAGCGCCGGCCAGTTCCAGGGCGGCGAAGGCACGGAAGAAATCGTCATGAGCGACCCGTTCGGCGGGGTCTACAAGAAGCTGGTGCTGCGCGACGACAAGCTGGTGGGCGCCTGCCTGTACGGCGACACCGTGGACGGCAGCTTCTACTTCAAGCTGCTGCGCGACGGCCGCAGCGTGGCCGACATCCGCGACAAGCTGATGTTCGGCGAGAGCCACCTCGGCGACGCCGGCCACGAAGGCCACAACAAGGCCGCCACCATGCCCGACGAAGCCGAGGTCTGCGGCTGCAACGGCGTGAACAAGGGCAGCATCTGCAAGGCGATCCGCGAGAAGGGGCTGTTCACGCTCGAAGAGGTGAAGAAGCACACCAAGGCCAGCGCCTCGTGCGGCTCGTGCACCGGGCTGGTCGAGCAGATCCTGATGTTCACCGCCGGTGGCGACTACTCCGCCACGCCGAAGAAAAAGGCCATCTGCGCCTGCACCGACCACAGCCACGCCGATGTGCGCGAAGCCATCTTCAAGAACAAGTACCTCACCGTGGGTGCGGTGTACCAGGCCATGGGCTGGCGCACGCCGAATGGCTGCGCCAGCTGCCGGCCCGCCATCAACTACTACCTGATCAGCAGCTGGCCGAAGGAAGCGCAGGACGATCCGCAAAGCCGCTTCATCAACGAACGCAGCCACGCCAACATCCAGAAGGACGGCACCTATTCCGTCATTCCGCGCATGTGGGGCGGCCACACAACACCCGATGACTTGCGCCGCATCGCCGACGTGGCCGACAAATACGCCATCCCCACCGTCAAGGTGACGGGCGGCCAGCGCATCGACATGCTGGGCGTCAAGAAGGAGGACCTGCAGAATGTGTGGAAGGACCTGGGCATGCCTTCGGGCCTGGCCTATGCCAAGGCGCTGCGCACGGTGAAGACCTGCGTCGGCAGCGAATGGTGCCGCTTCGGCACGCAGGACTCGACCCAGATGGGCAAGGACCTGGAGCGCGCGCTGTGGGCCATGTACGCGCCGCACAAGGTCAAGCTGGCGGTCAGCGGCTGCCCGCGCAACTGCGCCGAATCGGGCATCAAGGACGTGGGCATCATCGGGGTCGACTCGGGCTGGGAGATCTACGTGGGTGGCAACGGCGGCATCAAGACCGAGGTGGCGCACTTCTTCGTGAAGGTGAAGACGGCCGCCGAAGTGATGGAATATGCGGGCGCCTTCCTGCAGCTGTACCGCGAGGAAGGCTGGTACCTGGAGCGCACCGTGCACTACATCGGCCGCGTGGGCCTGGACTACGTGAAGAAGAAGATCCTGGAAGACGCCGACGCCCGCAAGGCACTGTGGGACAAGCTGCAGTTCGCGCTGGATGGCGCGCCCGATCCGTGGTTCGAATCGGCCCGGGCGTCGGTCGACACGCGGCAGTTTGCGCCGATCGCGGCTTGAGCCTTACCTTCAACACAACGCAAAGAGCCCCCATGAGTGAATGGAAAATGATCTGCCGCGTCGACGACATCCCAGTGCTGGGCTCGCGCCGCGTGCAACGCGCCCAGGGCATGGACGTCGCCGTGTTCAGGAACGACCAGGACGAAGTCTTCGCCCTGCTCGACCGCTGCCCGCACAAGGGCGGACCGCTGAGCCAGGGCATCGTGTTCGGCAACAGCGTGGCCTGCCCGCTGCACAACTGGACCATCGCCCTCGCGGACGGCAAGGTGCGCGAGCCCGACGCGGGCTGTGTGCAGCGCTTCCAGGTGAAGCTGGACAAAGGCTGCGTGCATCTGAGTCCGGCGGAGCTGGCGTCCATCGGCCTGGAGTGGACGGCGCCGGTGGCCGGGCCACAGAAGCGCGACTTGCCCGCGGCCGAAGACGCCATGACCGCGACTGCCTTGTCCCCTCTCCCGCAGGCGGGAGAGGGTTAGGGTGAGGGCCGACGAAGCGTCAGCGATGGTTAAATCCGATATGCACCCTCACCCCAACCCTCTACCGCACGCGGGGGATTCAAGCCTCCCGCACGCGGGAGAGGGAGCAATGCAGGAAACCAAATCGACCTGCCCGTATTGCGGCGTGGGCTGCGGCGTCATCATTGAAGCTATTGGCGATCAGATCACCGGCGTCCGCGGCGACCCCGAGCACCCCGCCAACTTCGGCCGGCTCTGTACCAAGGGCTCGACCCTGCACCTCACCGCCACGGCCGCCGTCACGCGGCAAACGCGGCTCCTGCAACCCCTGCGCCGCCTGCAGCGCGACCAGACTCCTCAGCCGGTGACTTGGGACTCCGCCATGGACCAGGCGGCCGACAAATTCGCGCAGGTGATCCGCGAGCACGGCCCCAATGCCGTGGGCTTCTACCTCTCGGGCCAATTGCTCACCGAGGACTACTACGTCTTCAACAAACTCGCCAAGGGCCTGATCGGCACCAAC
>JAQGMQ010000322.1 GCA_028292305.1 Rhodoferax sp. | reverse complement strand
AGGATGCGGCTGTGCGCCGCGTCGACGCCTGGCAAGCTGGCCGCATGCACCAGCGCCAGGTGTTCACACACCAGCAGATCGGACCAGCGCCGCACGGTGGGCGAATCATCGGCGCCGGAGAACTTCACCAGCACGTGGGGGGTGTCGCTGGGCAGCCCGGGAGGCGCCTCGCGTCGCGCCGCGAACTTGGGGAATTCACCCGCCGCGCTCGAGCCCGGCACGCCTGCGGCCACGGCGTGCTGCGCCAGCGCGGCATAGGCGGCGGCAGTATCGGCAGGCGGCAGCGCGGCGGGCTGCGTGAGGCGGGCGGCCTGCCAGTCGGAAAACGCCGCGTCGCCCAAGACCAGGTTGCCGCTGGCGTCGCCGCCGCGCTGGCTCAACACATGCACCACGTCGTCATCGGTCCAGGTTTGCGGATCGGGCGACACACCCAGCGCACGGTGTTCGGCCCGCGCGAACAGCCGGCCCATATAACCCTGAGGCCGCATGTCGTAGAGCGGATACGGCAAGCCGGGCCACCAGCCGTCGCGGGACTCATCGGGCACGGGCCAGTCGGAGCCGGCCAGGTCCAGCCAGGCGCCCTGCGACTGAAGCAGGGCCAGCGAGCCCAATGTTTCAGCTTGGCCGGACCGGTCGATGGCATAAACCGGAAAGTCGCCCGGTGCGCCGCGGAGGGTGCGCCGCAGGGCATAACGGGCGCGCCTGGCCTTGCCCGCGCTGACCAGGCGGCCGGCCGGCAGTTGCTGCAACAAGCGGTGCAAGGTGGGCACGCTGACCTGCAGGGCTTCCGCCAGCCCGCTCGCCGTCGCTGGCGCCTGGACGGCCAAGGCGATTTCCAGCCTACTGCCAACGGAAACATCGACAGGTGAGCGAGACAAGTTCATCATGAAATGATTTATGAGAAGATTCTATCGAAAATTCTCCATATAAATCAATGCATCATAAATTCCATAATGCAATCCTTGAGAAGATACTTTAACGATCAGACGCGGTAGCCACGGCTCAGGGTCTGCAGCCCGGCACAGGCCGTGCCGCCTCACCCTCGCTGCGCGGCGCTGGCGTGCAGGCAAATCGCGGCGGCGGCGCCCACGTTGAGCGACTCTTCCCCACCCGGCTGTGCAATGCGGATGCGCTCTGCCGCCATGGTTTCCAGCGCCGGCGAAACGCCCTGCCCTTCATGCCCCATCACCCAGGCACAAGGCCAGGGCAGCGCCGCTTGGTGCAGGAAACTACCGCCATGCGAACTGGTGACGAGCAGTGGCAGCCCCAGCGTGGCGACATCGCTCACCTCCAGGCCTTCGACCAGGCGCAACGCGAAATGGGCGCCCATGCCGGCCCGCAGCACCTTGGCGCTCCACAACGCGGCCGTGCCCTTGAGCGCGATCACCTGGGTAAAACCGAACGCGGCGGCGCTGCGCAGGATGGAGCCGACGTTGCCCGCGTCCTGCACCCGGTCGAGAATGACCGCGGCGGCACCGGGCAGCAAGGCCGCGTCGGCGTGCTGCGGCAACTCGAGCACGAAGCCCATGCGAGCCGGCGACTCGAGCCCGCTGAGTTCGGCAAAAAGCATGTCGGGCACCACCATGATTTTCACCGCGGCATCGGCATAGTCGCGCTGCGCCTCGGCCCACAGGGATTCCGCGAACAAGGCGATGGCAGGCCGCTTGCCACGGGCCAGGGCGGCACGGCACAGGTGGTCGCCCTCGAGCCAGACCCGTCCCTGTCTGCGGTAGGCCGTGCTGTCCTGCGACAGCTTGCGCAAGTCCTTCAGCAGCGGGTTGTCGCGCGACGTGATGTGGATGGCCTGGGCGGCAGTCAAGGCGCGTCCTCTTCGTCCACATCACAGGCGACGGCCGCCACGGTTCTCAGCGGATAGCCGAGCCCGAAGGTCAACGCCTCGGTCACCGGGCTGAACGTGCGGCGGTGCAGCGGACACGCGCCATGGGCCCGCAACGCATCCAGATGGGCTGTGGTGCCATAACCCTTGTGGGTGCCGAAGCCGTAATGCGGGTATTGCAGATCGATCTCGGCGCACCAGCGGTCACGCGTCACCTTCGCCAGGATCGACGCGGCCGAGATCGCCGGTACCAGCGCATCCCCTTTGACGATGGCCTCGGCCATCATCTTCAGCGTGGGCAGCCGGTTGCCGTCCACCAGCACCCGCAGTGGCGTGAGGCGCAGGCCTTCGACGGCGCGGCGCATGGCCAGCAGGGTGGCCTGGAGAATGTTGAATTGGTCGATCTCTTCCACCGTGGCGTGGGCCACCGAGCAGCACAGCGCCTTGGCTCGGATCTCGTCGAACAACTCCTCGCGGCGCGCGGCCGTCAGCTTCTTGGAATCGGCCAGGCCGTGGATCGGCCGCAGATCGTCCAGGATCACCGCGGCGGCCATCACCGGGCCCGCCAGTGGCCCGCGGCCAGCCTCGTCTACACCGGCCATGAGGCCAGGGGTGAACCAGGGCAAGGCGGTCTGTTCAGGAACGGCGGATGATTTTCTGGATCGCATCGGTCGCAAGCGTGGCGGTGTCGCGCCGCAGCTCGTGGTGCAGCGCAGTGAATCGGGTTTCAAGCGCGCCGATTTTCGCAGAGCCTGCAGCCCGATCGGCGAGCCACTGCAGCACCGCGGCGGCCAGCGCTGGCGGCGTGGCCGCATCCTGCAACAGCTCGGGTACGACAAAGTCGCGGCACAGGATGTTCGGCAGGCCGACCCAGGGCTGCAGCTGCTTGCGCTTCATCAGCGCCCAGGACATCCAATGCATGTTGTAGGCGATGACCATCGGACGCTTGAACAGCGCCGCCTCCAGCGTGGCCGTGCCGCTGGCGATCAGCGTGACGTCGCAGGCGGCCAGCACCGTGTGCGACTGGCCGGCCACCACCTGGATGTGCGAGGCCATGCCGTACGCGGCGACGGTGGCGTCGATCTCGGCACGCAGGTTGGGCACGGCGGGCACGACAAATTTCAGCCCGGGCCGGGACTTGCGCATCAAAGCCGCGGCCTCGAAGAAACGCGTGGCCAGGTAACGTACTTCCGAGCGGCGGCTGCCGGGCAGGATGGCCACGACCTCGTCGCCGTCGTCCAGGCCCAACTGGCGGCGTGCCGCAGCTTTGTCGGGCACCAGCGGGATCACATTGGCCAGCGGATGGCCCACATAGGTCGCGGCAATACCGTGCTCGGCCAGCAGCGCGGGCTCGAACGGAAAGATGCACAACACGTGGTCAGCCGCGCGTCGGATCTTCTCGACGCGGTTGGCGCGCCAGGCCCAGATGGACGGGCAGACGAAATGCACGGTGGGGATGCCCTGCGTCTTCAGCGCTGTCTCGAGCCCGAGATTGAAATCAGGCGCGTCGACGCCGATGAACACATCAGGTCGCTCACGCAGAAAACGCTCGCGCAAGCTGGCGCGGATGGCAAACAGCTCGCGCACGCGGCGCAACACTTCGAGGCTGTAGCCGTGCACCGCCAGTTTGTCGCTCGGCCAGTGGGCTTCGAAGCCGCGCGCGGCCATCTGCGGGCCGCCGATGCCGCTGGCGCGCAACTCGGGCCAGCGCGTGCGCATGCCGTCGAGCACCAGGCCGGCAAGCAAGTCGCCGGAAGCCTCGCCGGCCACCATGCCGAGGCGCGGCTGCAACGAAGCCTCGGCCATCAGCGAGCGATGCCGCTGACGGAGGTCCGCAAAAACTCGGCCATGAGGGCCACGTCGGCGGCGGCTTCGGGCACCTCGGTGCCCAGCGCCGCGATGCCCGCCATCGCTTCGTCGAGCGTCTTGCCCTGGCGGTAGATCAACTTGTGCATTTCGCGGATGGCTGACAGCCGCTCTGCAGAAAAATCGCGCCGACGCAGGCCGACGAGGTTTACCGCGCGCACCGCCAGCGGGTTGCCATCGACGACCATGAACGGCGGCACATCCTTGGCCACGTGGCTGGCAAACCCGACCATCGCATGGGCACCGATGCGCATGCGCTGCAGCACGCCGGTCAGGCCGCCGATGGTGGCCCAATCACCCACCTGCACATGGCCGGCGAGCGTGGTGTTGTTGGCCATGGTGATCTGGTTGCCGAGCTGGCAATCATGGGCGATGTGCGCATAGGCCATGACCCAGTTGTCGTCGCCCAGGCGCGTCACGCCCACGTCCTGCACGGTACCCAGGTTGAAGGTGCAGAACTCGCGGATGGTGTTGCGGTCACCGATCACGAGTTCGGTAGGTTCGCCCGCGTACTTCTTGTCCTGCGGCACGGCGCCGAGCGAATTGAACTGGAAGATCTGGTTGTCGCTGCCGATGATGGTGTGGCCTTCGATCACGCAATGCGCGCCGATGCGCGTGCGTGCGCCCACCTTCACGTGCGGGCCGATCACCGTGTAGGGGCCAACCTCCACGCCCGGGTCCAGCTCGGCCGCCGCATCGACGATCGCAGTCGCATGGATGCTGCTCACGCTCTGCCTCAGGCGATGGTGCGCATCGCGCAGGTCAGTTGCTCGACTTCCACCGCCACTTCATCGCCAACCAGGGCGCGTGTCTTGAAACGGAAGATGCCGGCCTTCATGCGCAGCAACTCGGCCTCAAGGATGAGCTGGTCGCCGGGCTCGACCGGGCGCTTGAAACGCACGCCGTCGATACCGGCAAAGTAATACACGGTGTTGCCGCAGGGCGACGCGTCCAGCGCGTGGAAGGCCAGCAGCGCCGCCGTCTGGGCCAGCGCCTCGAGCATCAACACGCCGGGCATCACCGGGCGCGTTGGAAAGTGGCCCTGGAAAAAGGGCTCGTTGATGGTGACGTTTTTCAGCGCCCGGATGCTCTTGCCCTTGTCGAGATCGAGCACGCGGTCTACCAGCAGAAACGGGTAGCGGTGCGGCAATTGCTTGAGGATTGTGTGGATGTCCATCATGGTTCTGAAAGGCGTTGTTCGTTCGATTTTTCAAGCGCCCGGATGCGGTCGCGCAGGGTATGCAGCTGCTTGAGCGTGGCTGCGTTTTTCTCCCAGCTCGCATTGTCGTCGATGGGGAACACACCGCTGTACTGTCCGGGCTTGAGCAGCGAACGC
>JAQGMQ010000321.1 GCA_028292305.1 Rhodoferax sp. | reverse complement strand
ATTGGTGGAAGGCTGGCTGGTGGGGGTGAAGACCTATGGCGGCGAAGATGGCCTTGCCGCCGTGATGAAGGTGCTGGCCAAGAACTAGACGCTGGCCGGCAGAGTGGGAAAAAAGCTTGGCTAGTGGGTCGAAACCTGGTGGCTAGCAAAAACGACCCTTGGGGATTCGAGGAATCCCGGAGTCGCCCCACGATGAAACTGGTGCGTGACTAGGCGGTCACTTGGTGAGGATCAGCTTGCCGAGCTTGGTGCTCTGCAGGCGGTACACGGCGCCGTTGTGCTTGATCTCGACGGCCTTGTGGCCCTTCAGCAGATCGCGGCTTTCGACCGACAGCGCCTGCATGCTTTCCACCGCGGCATCGCGTAGGCCCTGCATGCCCTGCAGCACGCTGTTGGCGTTCTCGCCAGAGGCGGAATTGAACGAGGGGCGGGCGGCGAGGTTGGCGTACATGTTGGGCTCCTGTTGAATTCGCGGTGCCGGGTCTGCAACCGCGTTGTGCTAATGATAATGATTCGCAATAAAAGCGCAAGCGATTTGTAGAATTTATTTGACAGCGGGTGATGGCATCCATGGCCCGCTGCATCTACCGCTTGCGCTCCGGTCGCCGGATCAGTTCGCCTTGGGCTCGGTGATGAAGCCGATCTTGCGCACGCCGGCCTGCTGTGCCGCCGACATCGCCTGCGCCACGCGTTCGTAGCGTACGTCCTTGTCGCCGCGGATGTGCAGCTCGGGCTGCGGCTCCTTGGCGGCTTCGGCCTTCAGCATCGGCACCAAGTCGGCTTCTTCGACGCGGTTCTCGTTCCAGTAGTAGTCGCCCTTGGCGTCCACGCTGAGGCGGATGGTCTCGGGCTTCACGTCCTGCGGCTGGTTGGTGGCCCGCGGCAGGTCGATGTTGACCGAGTGTTTCATCACCGGGATGGTGATGATGAAGATGATCAGCAGGACCAGCATCACGTCGACCAGCGGCGTCATGTTGATCTCGTTCATCACCTCATCGGGTTCGTCTTGCGTACCGAAAGCCATGGTCAGCTACCTTTCTTCATCGGCACGACGTTGGCCGTGTTGCCGCTCACGACGCGGGCGCCGGTCACGAAGAACGCGTGCAGGTCGTGGGCGAAACTGTTGAGTTGCATCAGGATCGACTTGTTTCCGCGCACCAGGGCGTTGTAGCCCAGCACCGCCGGAATCGCTACGGCCAGGCCGAGTGCGGTCATGATCAGCGCCTCGCCGATCGGGCCGGCCACCTTGTCGATGGTCGACTGGCCCGACAGGCCGATGGCCAGCAGCGCATGGTAGATGCCCCACACCGTGCCGAACAGGCCGATGAACGGCGCCGTCGAGCCCACCGACGCCAGCACCGCCAGGCCGGCCTGCATGCGCGCGGTGGACGCGTCGATGCTGTTGCGCAGCGAGCGCGTGATCCAGTCGCTGACGTCCAGGCTGTCGTGCAGGTGCGCCTTGGTGTTGCGGTGGTGGGCGGTGGCCTCGCGGCCTTCGGTCGCCAATTGCAGGAACGGGTTGGTCGCGTCCTTCCCGAGCTTGTTCAGGCCGGTCGCGAAGTCTTCGCTGTGCCAGAAATCAGCCGCGGCGCGGGCGTGTCGTTTGTAGCGGATCACGTCGAGTGCCTTGATGACGATGACCATCCACGAGGCCAGCGACATGACCAGCAGGATGATGGCCACGCCCTTGGTGACGATATCGCCCTGGGTCCAGACGTTGGCGATGCCGAATTGCGATTCCATTCAATGCTCCAAAAAGATAAGAAAAAAATTACTCGAGAACCCAGTTGATCGGGGCGTTGTAGGTCATGGGTGTCGGCACGCCGTTGCGCTTGCCCGCCACATATCGCCAGGCCATCACCGCGGCGTAGGCGGCCTTGTCCAGGCGTTCGAATCCACTCGACTGCACCAGCGTTGCGCTCTGCGGCCGGCCATCGACACCGATCAGCACGCTGTAGACCACCTTGCCCTGCTCGCCCAGGCGCTTGCTCATTGCCGGATAGACGGGTTTGGGGTTCTGCAGGTAGTCGGCATCGCTGGAGGGCAGCTCGACCTTGGGCGGTGCCGGCGGCGCGGGTGGGGCCGGCGGTGCCACGGCAACCGGGGCCGCGATCGGCGGCGCGGGCGGTTGCGGCTCGGTGGCACCCGTGGGGGCGTTGGGCGAAGGCGTCGGGTCGGCGATGGCGAGTGGTTTGGGCGCTGGCGGCAGCGTCGGCGCCTTGGTCTTGACCACAGGCTGTTGCACGACGGGCTTGGGCGGTGCGGGCGGTGGTGGTGCCACCTTGGGGGCTGGCGGCTCGATGAACTCGGTGAGCATTTCCACCGGCACGATGACTTCGACGGCACGGCGCAGCAGGCCGCTTTGCAGGCCGTACAACGCCAACACATGGAAACCCAGCACGCCCGCGATGATCACCGTGTTGCGGCTGAAGCGGGGCAGGGAAGGAGCGGAAGCGCTGGTCGCCGTCGGGAAGGTCGTGGACATGGTTGGGGCAGAGAAGAGCGGTACCGGAAGCCTACGGGATATGGCGAAGAAATGAAAACAGGCAGGGGAGGCGGGTGACGGGTGGCGGCTCAGCCCACCGCCAGCGGCGACCGCGGGTCGCCGGGGTGGCCTATTTGCGGAAGATCCACCAGGCCGAACCGATGACGAGGATCAGACTGCCGCCGAGTGATGAGAGGAGTTCCATGCCCTGCTTTCCGTGATGGCGCTGGCGAGCTGGACGACCGATACGTGTGCGTGGGCCTGTCGGCCGGGCGCCGCGCAGTCGAATCCGCGGGCAGCCTGGGTAGGCTCGAAATCACTGTGAAGCGCGGCCACCGGAGAGGACACGCTGCACTGGGCGACCACATCGCGCGCGCAGGATTCGCACTGACCGCATTGGGTGGCGACACCCAGTTCGAACTGGATGTCGTCGAAGCTCAGGCCGGCGCGGACATGGCGCGCGATCTCGCGGTCGGAAACCCGGTGGCATACACAGACGATCATGGCGGCAAGCGAAATAGCTGGCTGTTGAAGATGTGTGATTATAAATACGAATCCATCGCATTTGCAATGTCTATCGGTAAGACATGCCGGGCGCAAGGGTAAAGATCCGCTGCCGGTGTGGACTTTGCCCGGCGCCAGCGTGTTGGCGCTTTCTTCAGCCGTGGCTGTTCGGGCGCTCGAGGTGGTCGTAGAGCACAGCCGTGGTCACCTCCGCCAGCGTGGCGCAGCCGCACAGCGCCATGGCTATTTCCAGCTCGTCGCGCAGCAGTCGCAGCACATGCGCCACACCCACGGCGCCGGCGTTGGCCAGTGCGTACACCACTGGCCGGCCGACCAGCACCGCCGAGGCGCCGAGCGCCACCGCCTTCAGCACATCGGTGCCGCGCCGGATGCCACCGTCCACCAGCACCGGCACCGCGCCGGCGACGGCCTCGGCAATGCGCGGCAGGACCCTGGCGGTGGCCACGGCCGTGTCGAGCGTGCGGCCGCCGTGGTTGGACACCACCACGCCCGCCAGGCCCATGTGCACGGCCTCGCGGGCGTCGTTCGGGTGCAGGATGCCCTTGAGCAGGATCGGCAGCCGGGTCTGGGTTTGCAACCAGGCGACGTCGGCCCAGGTGGGTGCGTTGGCCAGCAATTGGTCGAAAAGGGCGCTTTGGCCGGGTTGCAGCGGCGGGTTGGATGGGGCGGAAGCGCCGTTCAGATGAACCGCTGCGACGCCAGCCGGCAACCGGAAATTCGCGCGACGCTCGCGGTCGCGGGCGCCGTGGGTGGGCGCATCCACCGTCAGTACCAAGGCTTCATAACCCGCATTTTCAGCGCGCTGAACCAGCTCGCGCGTCAAGCCGCGGTCCTGCTGCAGATACAGCTGAAACCACAGTGGCCCGCGCCCGTCGTCGCCGAGTACCGCCTGGGCCACGGCTTCCATCGGCACGCTCGACTGGGTGCTCAACACGAGGCCTGCACCCAGCGCCGATGCGGCCAGCGCCGTCGCCAGTTCGCCGTCCGCATGGGCCATGCGCTGAAAGGCCACGGGCGCCAGCAGCACCGGGTGCGCCAGCGTGCGCCCCAGCAATTCGATGCGGGTATGGCCGCCTGCCACGGCCCGCAACACCCGGGGTTGCAGGCTGATCGCGTCCCACGCGCTGCGGTTGGCGCGCACCGTGATTTCGTCGGCGGCGCCGCCCGAAAAATACGCCCAGGCGTTGTCGTCGAGCCGGTTGCGGGCGTGGGCTTCGTGGTCGTCCAGGTTCACGACCCCATTCGGAATCTGGCCGAGCGATGCTGGCGTCGTCATGTGTCGACCCACATGCGCAGCAGGTTGTGGTACGTGCCGGTGAGCGCCGTGGTCTCGGCCGTCTCGCCATGGGCCTGGCGCAGGCGCAGCAGGTTCATGTCGAGGTCGTACAGCAGGCGGCGCTGGTCGTCGCTGCGCACCAGGCTTTCGACCCAGAAGAAACAGGCCAGCCGATAGCCCCGCGTCACGGGCTTCACCTGGTGCACGCTGGCGCCTGGGTACAGCACCAGGTCACCGGCCTGGAACTTGATGCTCTGCGTACCGTAGGTGTCTTGCACCACCAGTTCGCCGCCGTCGTAGTCGGCCGGGTCGTTGAGAAACACGGTGCAGGAGATGTCGGTACGCACGCGTTGGCCGGTGTCAGCGACGATGCGTACGGCGTTGTCGACGTGGTTGCCGTAGTGGTTGCTGTCGCCGCCGTAACGGTTCACCCGCGGCGTGAAAAGTCGTTTGGGCAGCGCGGCCGAGAAAAATAGAGGGCTGCGGTCCAGGCCGGCCATCACCAGGCTGCGGATCTGGCGCGCGGCTTCGCAGTCGTGCGCCAGTTGTTCGTTGTGCTTGACTTCACGGGCTTGCGGCCCGGCGCTGGCCCGGCCGTCGGTCCATGGCGCATCCGCCAGCAGGCTTTGCGCCGTCAGAATGTCGTCGGCGCCGAGCACTTGAGGAACGTGCAATAACATGGCTTGGGTCTTCCTTCGCATCGAGTGTAGCGAGCGCCAACGCCGCGCCTGGCTGCGCAAAATCGCTGTTCCGGCTCTCAAAAAAAACCGCCCGGTGAGGGGCGGTTGAAACTTTTGGAGGGAGCAAGCAAGAGAACGCGCAACACCAAAGTATCGCGCGGGCCAGACGCCTAGAACTTGATCTTGGCCGACACCTGAACCTGCCGGCCCTGACCTGGCACGTAGAACGCGGTGTACAGCGCATCGCCATACAGCTTGTTGGTCACATTGATCACGTTGGCCTTGATGACGAACTTGTCTTCGATCACCGTGTATTCGGCCAACAGGTCGGCCGTCACGTAGCTCGGCGACGAGAAGCCGGGGTTGCGGTTCGGGGTCTGATCGCTCTTGAAGTTCAAGCCACCACCGACGCGGATCTGCGGCGTGATCTGGTAGGTGCTCCACACCGTGCCGCTGTACTTCGGCGTGAGCGACGGGCGTTGACCCTGGCCTTCGGCGCCCTCTGCACCGATGTCGATCCGGGCCACCGGAATCCATGCATACGAGCCGAACACCTCCCACTGCGGCGTGATGCGACCCGAGAAATCGAGGTCGATCCCGGTGGCGTGGCGCTTGCCGGACAACACGGCGATCGGGATCAGCGGATCGGTATTGCGCTCATGCAGCTTGGTCGAGCGGAACAGCGACAGGCGCGTGGTGAAGCGCTTGTCCGGCGAGTCGATGCGCGCACCCAGTTCCAGGTTCTGGCTTTCTTCCGGCGGCGTGCTGGCGTTCGCCGCGCCCAGCGAATAAGCGTCGCCGGAGGTGTTGAACGAAGTGCCGTAGGCGAAGTGGAACGAGGTCAGATCGGTCGGCTGGAACAGCACGCCAGCGCGCTTGCTCAACTCGGCCACGTTCATGTGGTAGCTGCCGGTCTTGACGCCGGTGGCCGCCGTGTAGGCGTTGTAGTCGGCTTGCATGTGGTCGAAGCGCAGGCCGCCCAGCAGCTTCCACATCGGCGCGATCTGCACCAGGTCCTGCACATAGGCGCCCCAGCCGACCGAGGTGTAGTTGTTGCCAACGCCGAACGGACGCCCACCTTCAAGAATTGAAGCGCCATCGCCAGGCGTGCCGGCGGTGGTGTTTGGTAGGGTCAGGTACAGGCCGGCTGGTATGGACGTTTCTGCAAACACCGTGCGCTAATCATGGGCTTAGTCCAGGACGGTCAGCACTTCATGCTTGAAGCCGAGGCCGGTGAACTTGGCGCTCAGGTCGGACTGGCCATACAGGTTGTCCATGTCCTGTACCTTGTTCTGCGCGGAACGGGCCAGCACCGTGTTCGGGCCGAAGTTGTTCAGGCCGATCGCCTGGCCGCCGGGCTGGAGGTTGGCTGCCGCGAAACGGATCAGCGACGCGCGCTGGTCGCGTGAATAAGCGCCCTTGCGGATCGACGTCTTCAGTTCGACATCACCGGAGAAGCGGTGCGTGTGGCTCAGCGTGCCGTACGAGGCGCGGCCATGGTTGTAGTCGCTGTCCATGCCGTAATAGGCGTCTGGATCCAGGTTGCCATTCAGCGTCGACGTGCCGACCGCGGCGGTCGCGGTGGGGCGAATCCACGGCAGCCCGTAGTTGATGCCGTTTTCATTGTCCAGGTGGTAGAAGCCCACCGAGAATTCGTCGACCTCACCGATGCCGAAGCGGTAGGCGCCGGCGATGCCGCGCTTGTCGATGCTGCTGCCGGCACCGTTGTTGTCGGCGGTGTTGACCATGGCGTTCAGGCGCAACGCGGCGCTTTCACCGGTCTTGATGTTGAAGTCGCCGGTGACGCGGCGGTATTTGTGGCTGCCGACGGTGGTGTCGACTTCGCTCTGGTTGACCAGCAGCGGCTGCTTGTTGACCTGGTTGACCGCACCGCCGGTGGAGCCCCGACCGAACAGCAAGGCGGCCGAACCACGCAGGATTTCCACGCGGTCGTTGTTGAAGGTGTCGCGCTCGTAGAACGCAGGGTCGCGGATGCCGTCGACGAACACGTCGCCCGAGCCCTGCAGGCTGAAGCCACGCAGCTTGATGTCTTCTTCACCGCCTTCGGCCGCCTGGAACGAAATGCCGCCCGAGTTGCGCAGCACATCGCGCACGGTGTCGAAGTTGCGGTCGTCGATCAGCTTCTCGGTGATGACGGTGATCGACTGGGGAATGTCGCGCAGCGCCTGGTTGCCCTTGCCGATCGTGGTGCGGTTGACCTTGATCGAATCCTTGCCTTCGGGCTCGTCCGCCTTTTCTTTCACGGTGACCGGGGCCAGCGTCTTGTTTTCAACCGGCGCCGTCTGTGCCATGGCGCTCATCGAGCCGGCCAGCAACATGGCACCGAGCGGCAACATGGCATAAGGCGCGGTGGCGTGCCCAGCTTCCAGGGCGGCATGAACCGCCGCTGCAGGCACATTTTTCTTCAGATTTTTGCGTCGAGACATGAGTCAACCTTAGGTTTGGTGGAGTTGGCTGGCTGGCTCCTGACGCGGTTCCGGGGAACGATCGGGCGTGGCTGGCGGTGTGAACGAATCGACGCAAATTGTAAATTAATGCGAATCGTTCTTGTTGCAGTTGCGATTTGGAGGCGCGTTTTGGCCATCTGAACGCCCAGTTCGGCGCGTTTTCGTTGTCGATGTGCAACAGTGCGCTACCGGGCCTGTCCGGCTCTGCGCCCGCTCTTCAGCCTGTCAGCAATTGAGCGTGGTTGTCCCAGCGCAGATTCGCGGCGTGGCCTTGCAGCGGCGCGCCCGCCAACAAGCCGCGCACGCCACCGACATCACCGCTGGCCAGCCATTCCGTGCCGTGCGCCGCGATGGCGCTGGCCTTGGGCAGCTCTTGCTGGCCCAACCACCGGCCGTCTTCAGCCCACCAGGCCAGCCGGCCGGCGCGGGTGGCACTGGCCACGAAACCCCGGCCGGGCACGTGCGCGATGTCGCCGGCATAACCTTCGAGCAAAACGCCCCCCGGTGGCGCCAGCGGCTGCAGCCCGAGCGGGCCGAGCAGCGACACCAGCGGCGCGGCGCGGCGCTCCGCCTCCACCAGATGTTCCGCCTGCGAAGCGACGGCGATGCGGCCGTCGGGCGCGCGGGCGATGTGGCGCAGGCTCATGAACGGGTCG
>JAQGMQ010000282.1 GCA_028292305.1 Rhodoferax sp. | reverse complement strand
TCGATGCGTTAGTTCTGTCTATGTCGCGCGACTGAGGCGACCGATGCGGCGGTAACGACAGAGGGGCCCTATAAATGCTGCACACGCCCGTCGAGAATGGCGTCCTGGGCGGCCTAATTCCCGCGCGTCCGTGCAGCCACTCTATCAGTCCTCTGATTGTGTAGTCGGCGCTTCCGGTCATTCTGCGCAGCGACTCGCCCATGTTCTCGTCGGCCTCGACGCTTCCGCTCGCACCGTCCATGAGCGTTCTCATCCGACGCCTCCCTGGCGACTCGAAGATTGAGGAAAGGTGATGTAAGGGCTCCATGGCAGCCCCAACGTTCCAGCGTGGCAGGTCGCCGGAGTAAAGACCAGGGCGCGAGCGCGCTCGGATGCAAAAGTACCCCTAAAGGCAAGGTGCACCCCAGCTTTCTCAGCTTATGGGTGGCAAATTCTCACCTTATGGGTCTGTCTACACAAACCCTCAAATATCAATATTCCCCGCCCGCAGCGCATTCGCCTCAATGAACTCCCGCCGCGGCTCCACCTCATCGCCCATGAGCATGGTGAACACCCGATCCGCCTCGATCGCGTCGTCGATCTGCACCTTCAGCAACCGGCGCACGGTCGGGTCCATCGTGGTCTCCCACAGCTGCGCCGGGTTCATCTCGCCCAAACCCTTGTAGCGCTGCCGGCTGGTGGCGTTTTCGGCCTGGCCGATGAGCCAGCGCATGGCTTGTCGGAAGTCGCCCACTTTTTCTTCCTTCTGCCGCTCGCCTTCGCCGCGCATGACCTTGGCGCCGTCGGTCAGCAGGCCGCGGAAGGTGTTGGCGGCTTCGGCCAGGGCGGCGTAGTCGGCGCCGTGCACGAAGTCTTGGGTGAGCACGCTGCTCTTGGTGTTGCCGTGGTGGCGGCGGCTGATGCGCAGCACGGGTTTGTCGGTGCGCACGTCGAATTCGCCGGCCACTTCGGCGCCGCTGCCCAGGGCGCGCAGGCTGGCCTGCAGGGCCACGGCCGAGGCTTCGGCGTCGGGCACGGTGTCGAGGTTCAGGCTCACGCCGTCGGCGATGGAGCGCAGGGCTTCGGCGTCCATGAAGTTGCGCAGGCGCGCGATCACGGCTTCGGCCAGCTGGTGCTTGCGGGCCAGTTCGGCCAGGGTGTCGCCGCTGAGGGTGCTGCCGGCATCACCGCCGGTGTACACCGAGGCGTTGACCAGCGCGATGCGCAGCAGGAAGCTGTCGAGGTCGGTCGGGCCTTGCAGGTACAGCTCTTCTTTGCCGGCCTTCACCTTGTACAGCGGCGGCTGGGCGATGTAGATGTGGCCGCGCTCCACCAGCTCGGGCATCTGGCGGTAGAAGAAGGTCAGCAGCAGGGTGCGGATGTGGGCGCCGTCAACGTCGGCGTCGGTCATGATGATGATGCGGTGGTAGCGCAGCTTGGCAACGTTGAAGTCGTAGTTGCCGGTGCTGCCGCCGGCCTTGCCGATGCCGGTGCCGAGTGCGGTGATCAGCGTCAGGATTTCGTTGCTGGTGAGCAGCTTTTCGTAGCGCGCTTTTTCCACGTTCAAAATCTTGCCGCGCAGTGGCAGGATGGCCTGGAACTTACGGTCGCGGCCCTGCTTGGCGGAGCCGCCGGCGGAGTCGCCCTCGACGATGTAGATCTCGCACATCGCCGGGTCTTTTTCCTGGCAGTCGGCCAGTTTGCCGGGCAGGCCCATGCCGTCGAGCACGCCCTTGCGGCGCGTCATGTCGCGGGCCTTGCGCGCGGCTTCGCGCGCACGCGCTGCTTCGATGATCTTGCCGACGATGATCTTGGCGTCGTTCGGGCGTTCCTGCAGGTAGTCGAACAGCAGCTTGCTGACGATGTCTTCCACCGGGCCCCGTACTTCCGAGCTGACCAGCTTGTCCTTGGTCTGGCTGCTGAACTTGGGCTCGGGCACCTTCACGCTCAGCACGCAGGTCAGGCCTTCGCGCATGTCGTCGCCGGTGACTTCGACCTTGGCCTTCTTGGCGATCTCGCTGTCGTCGATGTACTTGTTGATGACGCGGGTCATGGCGGCGCGCAGGCCGGTCAGGTGGGTGCCGCCGTCACGCTGCGGGATGTTGTTGGTGAAGCACAGCACCTGCTCGTTGTAGCCGCTGTTCCACTGCATGGCCACTTCGACGCCGATGTTGGTCTGCTGGTCGCTCTGGCGGTCGCCGGTGGCGTGGAAGATGTTGGGGTTCAACACCGTCTTGCCCTTGTTGATGAAGTTGACGAAGCCCTGCACGCCGCCGGCGCCCGAGAAGTCGTCTTCCTTGCCGGTGCGTTCGTCCTTCAGGCGGATCTTCACGCCGTTGTTCAGAAAGCTCAGCTCGCGCAGGCGCTTGCTGAGGATTTCATAGTGGAAGTCGGAATTGGTCTGGAAGATGTCCAGGTCGGGCAAGAAGTGCACTTCGGTGCCGCGCTTTTCGGTGTCGCCGATCACCTTCATCGGCGAGATTTCGACGCCGTTCACGGTCTCGGTGATGCGGTTCTGCACGAAGCCCTTGCTGAACTCCATCACATGGACCTTGCCGTCGCGGCGGATGGTCAGGCGCAGCATCTTGCTGAGTGCGTTGACGCAGCTCACGCCCACGCCGTGCAGGCCGCCCGACACCTTGTAGCTGTTCTGGTTGAACTTGCCGCCGGCGTGCAGTTCGGTCAGGGCGATCTCGGCCGCGCTGCGCTTGGGCTCGTGTTTGTCGTCCATCTTCACGCCGGTGGGAATGCCGCGGCCGTTGTCGACCACGCTCACCGAGTTGTCGGAGTGGATGGTGACCAGGATGTCGTCGCAATGGCCGGCCAGCGCTTCGTCGATGGAGTTGTCGACCACCTCGAACACCAGGTGGTGCAGGCCGGTGCCGTCGGACGTATCGCCGATGTACATGCCGGGCCGTTTGCGCACGGCTTCCAGGCCTTCGAGGATCTGGATCGCGCCTTCGCCGTAGGCTTCGGAGGCGCCGGCCTGGTTGGTGTCGATCTTCGGCTGGAAGTTGGAACTGCTGGCCGAGCTTTCGCCGGTGTTCACGCCGTCGGCGGCGTTGGACTGGGGGTCGGTAGGTTGATTGGCTTCGGTCATGGCGTACTTTTCTAAATCTCTCTAAAGACCAAACCCGCGCAGAACAGGGTTCGTTGCGGGCTGGTTCGGGGCGGCTGCGCGGCGCGCGCGGCGCCTAGATGCGCATCGGCATCACGACGTATTTGAAGCTGGTGTTCTCGGGAATCGTCAGCAGCGCGGAGCTGTTGCCGTCGCTGAGCTCGATGGTCACCATGTCCTGGCTCATATTGGCCAGCGCGTCGATCAGGTAGGTCACGTTGAAGCCGATCTCGATGCTGTCGCCACCGTAGTCGATGTCGAGCTCGTCGACGGCCTCTTCCTGCTCGGCGTTGTTGGAGGCAACGCGCAGCGTGCCCGGGTCGATGTTCAG
>JAQGMQ010000266.1 GCA_028292305.1 Rhodoferax sp. | reverse complement strand
GTCAGCAGCACGTCGCCGATCTGGCGGGTGGTGATGACGAGGATGCGCTTCATGCCGAGTGGGGCCGTATCTGGGGCCGCGCTTTGGTCCGGCCCTGGGCCATGCAGGCCAGCAGCCAGGCCATCAGGCCCATGTAGAGATGGCCTTCGCCGAAATCCATCAGCAGCGAGTTGAACAGGCAGCCGAACGCAAAGGCCAGGCAGACACCGGCCAGCAGCGCCCGGTGCATGGTGTCGGCGCGCAGGGCCTCGCGCAGGGTCAGGCCCAGCCAGGCCAGAAACAGCAGCAGCGCCGGAATGCCGCCGCCGAGCAGCTCCATCAGGTATTCGTTGTGCGGGTTGTCGGTGAAGGCCCAGGTGTGCGGCAACCTGGCGTAGGCGGCGGCGTCGTCGGCATACAGCGACTTCACGGCCTCGCGGTGGGCCTCGCCGTAGTTGCCGAAGCCCACGCCCAGCATCGGATGGGCATGCACCAGCTGGCCGGCGATCTGCAGCATGTGTTTGCGGATGCCGGTCGAGGTGGTCATGTCGGGCTCGTCGGTCTGCGCACCGATCAGGGTTTCATGCAGCCGGTTCTGCACCGCACCGGACGACCAGGCGATGCCCAGCACCACGATCGGCATGACCACGCAGGCGGCCCAGCGCCAGCGTTTCGGGCTGTGCAGCCAGCCGGCCGCGGCCACCAGCAGCAGCAGCACGAGATAACCGGTGCGGCCGTTCACGCCGAACAGCACGGTGATGGCAAAGAAGGCCGCCAGCGCGCGCAGCCGCCAGGGCTGCGCATGGGTGCGTGCCTGCATCAGCAGCATGAACGCCAGCACCGCGAAGGCGAAGCCCGCCGAGATGCGGCGCGACTCCAGAAAGCCCGCGAGCCGCGGCAGCCACAGGCCGGCCCAGTGCAGCAGCGCCAGCACCAGCGCGCCGGTCAGCAGCGCGCGGTAGAACACCCGCCGGTCGGGCAGCAGCTGGAACAGCGCGAACATCAGCGGCGCAAAAAACAGTTCCTGGTAGCGGTTGATGGAATGCCAGGTAACGCGGGTCCAGCCGTTGAAGCCGAGGCTGTGAACGGCGATATAGGCCAGCAGCAGCAGGCCGCAGCCCATGGGCGGGCTTTTCCAGGGGGCCAGCCGGCGGATCGACGGCCACAACGGAATCGCCAGCAGCAACAGCAGGCCTTGGGCGATGGCCACGCCGGCCGAAGACGAGGTGGCGAAGAAGCCGAACACCGCCAGCACCACGGTCAGCGCCCACTCGATGGGCGTCCAGTCGGCGCGCGGCTTCACAGGGGCGATGGCGGGTGCCCCGATGCCGTAGTCGGCCTTCACGTGCCCCCGAACTGCAGCGCGTGCAGCTTGGCGTAAAGACCACCCTGGGCCAGCAGTTCGGCATGGCCGCCGCTTTCGGCGATGCGGCCGTGGTCGAGCACCACCACCCGGTCGGCATGTTCGATGGTCGACAGGCGGTGGGCGATGATCAGCGTGGTGCGTCCGGCCATCAGCCGCTGCAGCGCCTGCTGCACCAGCCGCTCGGAGGCCGTGTCCAGCGCCGAAGTGGCTTCGTCGAGGATCAGCACCGGCGCATCCTTGTACAGCGCACGGGCGATTGCCAGCCGCTGGCGCTGCCCGCCGGACAGGGCGGTGGCGTTGTGGCCGGTGATGGTTTCCAGGCCCTGCGGCAGGCCGGCGACCAGGTCCTGCAGGTTGGCGGCTTCCACACAGGCGGCCAGGCGGCTGGCGTCGAGCGGGCGGCCCATGGCGATGTTGCGCGCCAGCGTGTCATTGAACATCACCACGTCCTGGCTCACCAGCGCGAACTGGTTGCGCAGCGCGCTGAGCTTCCAGTCGCTGACCTCCACGCCGTCGAGGCAGACCGCGCCGGCGCCGGGCAGCACAAAGCGCGGCAGCAGGTTGGCCAGCGTGGTCTTGCCCGAGCCCGAGGGGCCGACCAGCGCCACGATCTGGCCGGGCTCGATGGTCAGGCTCACGTGGTCGAGCGCGGGTGCGTTGTCCTCGGCATAGACCACGCTCACGTCGCGCAGTTCGACCAGGCCGCGGGCCCGGCCGCCGTCATGGCTGCCCTGGGTTTCGGCGGGCGTGCCTTCGATGAGGTCGATGCCGCGCTGCACGGCGGCCAGGCCGCGGGCGATGGGGCTGGCCGCTTCCGACAGCTTCTTGATCGGCTGGATCATCATCAGCAGCGCCGAGATGAATGCCGCGAAGCCGCCCACGGTGAGCCCGTTGCTGCCCTGGTTCTGCCACAGCGCGATGCAGATCACGGTGGACAAGGCGGCCGCGGCCAGCATGTGGGTCAGCGGCGTGATGGCGGCCGAGGCAGCCGCCGACTTGAGCGACAGGCGGCGCAGCAGCAGGCTCAGCCCGGTGAAGCGCTCCATCTGCGCCTCTTGCGCGCCATGCAGGCGCACCACGCGCACGGCCAGCACGTTTTCCTCGACCACGTAGGCGAGGTCGTTGACGGAGGTCTGGGTGCTGCGCGCCAGCCGGTAGAGCCGCTTCGACAAGGTCCGCATGATGACGGCCACGCCGGGCACGACCACGAACACGATCAGGGTCAGCTTCCAGTTCAGGTAGATCAGGTAGCCGAGCAGGGCGACCGCCGTGAGCGCGTCTTTCAGCAGCGCGATCAGCGCGTTGGTGAGCATGGTGGCGCCGTTCTGCACCTCGTAGACCACCGTGTTCGACAGCGTGGTGGCGTTCTGTTCGCGGAACAGGCCGAAGCGTGCATCGAGCAGCCGCGCGAACATGTCGCGGCGCATCGCCAGCAGGCCGTCCTGGGTGATGCGGGCCAGCGCCAGATCGGCCAGGAAGCCGGCGGTGCCGCGCACCAGGAACAGCAGCAGCACGGCGGCCGGCACCGTCCACAGCGCGAAGCCGGCGGTGTCGAAGCCGCGGTCCAGCAGCTGTTTCATCAGCGCCGGCAGCATCGGGTCGGTGAGCGAGGAGACCACGGTGGCCAGCGCGGCCGCGATCCACAGGCCGCGCGAGGCGGCGAAATACGGCAGCAGCCAGCGCAGCGTCTTCGTGTCGATGCCGGTCATAGGGCGGGCGAGAGCCGGTGTGGCATGCAGGCCGGCTGGCTGGGGTGGCTCAGGTGGGGCAGGTCGTGGGCGAGGCCGTGCGGTGCGCAGGAGAAATGCATGGGGCGAGGCTTCATAATCCGACGTTAACCCGAAATTATCCTCGATTGAGAGGACCGTCCGAATGCGTCTGTCGATTGCCCTGATTACCTTCAACGAGGTGAGCCGCCTGCCCGCGTGCCTGGCTTCGGTGGCTTTTGCCGACGAGGTGGTGGTGGTCGACAACGGCAGCACCGATGGCACGGTGGAGCTGGCCCGCTTGTTCGGCGCGCGGGTTTTGCAGACCCCCGACTGGCCCGGCTTCGGCCCGCAGAAGAACCGCGCGGTCGACCTGGCCAGTGGTGAATGGGTGCTGTCGATCGATGCCGACGAACAGGTCACACCCGAATTGCGCACCCAGATTCTGGCCGCCATCGCAGCCGCCGATGCCTCGGGCTGCGTGGCCTACAGCATCAGCCGCAGGTCGAGCTACTGCGGCCAGTACATGCGGCATTCGGGCTGGTACCCGGACCGCGTGCTGCGCCTTTTTCGGCGCGGCCATGCCCGGTTCTCCGACCATGCGGTGCATGAGTCGCTGCATGCCGACGGGCCGGTGGGCCAACTCGAAGGCGATCTGCTGCACCAGAGTTTTGCCGACTTCGAATCCGTGCTCGACAAGGTCAACCGCTACTCCACGGCGAGCGCCCAGGCGCTGGCGGCCCGCGGCAAGCGCGGCTCGGTGGGCAAGGCGCTGGCGCATGGCTGGTGGGCGTTCTTTCGCACCTATGTCCTCAAGCGAGGATTTATGGATGGCCAGCTCGGCCTGGCCCTGGCCATCTCGAATGCCGAAGGCACCTACTACCGTTACCTGAAGCTGTGGCTGGCCCAGCGCGCATGAAACTCGCGTTCGTGGTGCTGACCTACAACAGCGTGCCGGCCGTGCTGGCCGTGTTGCGCGGGCTGGCGCCGCAGTGCCCCGCCAATGCCGTGGTGGTGATTGCCGACGACGGCTCGCGCCCCGACCAGGTCGAAGCGCTGCGCCGGGGCTTGCCCCACTTCGCCTGCCCGGCGCGCCACGTGTGGCATCCTGATGTCGGCTTCACCGCCAGCCGCGCACGCAACCTGGGCGCGCTGCATGCCGAGGCCGACTACGTCGTGTTCATGGACGGCGATTGCGTGCCCACCCAGCATTTCGTGCGGGCGCATCTGGCGCTGGCCGAGGCGGGCCATTTCGTCAACGGCAGCCGCATCCTGCTGGGCCCGGCATTGAGCCAGCGCGTGGTCCGCGAAGAGGTCGAACTGGCGTCGCTTGGCTTGGCCGACTGGCTGTGGTTGCGCCTGCGCGGTGAAGTTAACAAACTGTCGCAGTTCTGTTACTGGCCGGGTATGGTAGGTCGTGTAGAAACGCGGTTTCGCTGGAAAGGGATTCGGTCTTGCAATTTCGCAATCTGGTATCGTGACCTGGAAACCGTCAATGGTTTTGACGAGAGCTTTCAGGGCTGGGGCCACGAAGACGCGGACCTCGTTTTGCGCCTCCAGCGCCACGGGCTGGCGCGCAAGAACGGCTTCTGGGCAACCGAGGTGTTTCATCTCTGGCACAAGGAAAACAAGCGCGACCAGGAAGCCGGCAACCGCCAGCGTGTGCGCGAGCGCATGCACCTGCCGATCGTGCGGGCCGCCTGCGGCCTGGCCGAAGCGGCGAAGGCGACAGGCGCCGGCGAGGTGCGCGTCACTGAACTAAATGGACAAAGGGTAGACAAAAGCCAATGAGTGATTCTTTCCAATGGACCCGCCGCCAACTGGTCGGCCTGCTGGGCCTGACGGCCTTGCCCGCGTTGCCGGTGGCCTCGGCGCTGGCCCAGTTCCGGGTCGAAGTCTCCGGCGTGGGACTGACGCAATTGCCCATCGCCATCGCGCCGTTCCGCGGTGACGAACAGGCGCCGCAAAAGATCGGCGCCATCGTGCAGGCCGACCTCGAACGCAGCGGCCAGTTCCGTGCGGTCGATGCCGCCGGCGTGGCGCTCGACGAAACCTCGCGCCCCGACGTCGCCATGTGGCGCCAGCGCACGGCCGACTCGCTGGTCACCGGCAGCGTGACGCGCCTGGCCGACGGCCGCTTCGATGTGCGCTTTCGTTTGTGGGACGTGGTGCGCGGGCAAGACCTCGGCGGGCAGAGCTACACCGTCACCGCCGGCGACCTGCGCCTGTCGGCCCACCGCATCGCCGACTTCGTTTATGAAAAGCTGACCGGTGAACGCGGTGTGTTCTCGACACGCATCGTCTACGTGACCAAGGCCGGCTCGCGCTACACCTTGTGGGTGGCCGACTCCGATGGCGAGAACAGCCAGACCGCCCTGGCCAGCCCCGAGTCCATCATTTCGCCGACCTGGTCGCCGAACGGCCTGCAGATCGCCTACGTGTCGTTCGAGTCGCGCAAGCCCGTGATCTACGTGCACGACGTGGCCAGCGGCAAGCGGCGCCTGATCGCCAACTTCCGCGGCTCCAACAGCGCGCCGGCCTGGTCGCCCGACGGCCGCAGCCTGGCCGTGACCCTGAGCCGCGACGGTGGCTCGCAGCTCTACACCATCGACGCCAACGGCGGCGAGCCGCGCCGGCTGATCCAGTCGAGCGGCATCGACACCGAGCCGGTGTTCTCGCCTGACGGCCGCAACATCTATTTCGTGAGCGACCGGGGCGGTTCGCCGCAGGTCTACCGCATGCCCGCCACCGGTGGCAACGCCGAGCGCGTCACCTTCTCCGGCACCTACAACATCTCGCCCGCGATCAGCCCCGACGGCCGCTGGTTGGCCTACATCTCGCGCATCGGCGGGGCTTTCAAATTGCAGGTCATGGAGCTGGCCACCGGCACCGCCAACAGCATCACCGACACCTCGTCCGACGAGAGCCCGAGCTTTGCGCCGAACAGCCGCCTGCTGGTGTACGCCACGCAAGTGGGTGGGCGCGAGGCGCTGATGACGACCACGCTCGACGGCAAGATCAAGGCACGGCTGGCGGGGCAGGGCGGCGATATCCGCGAGCCCGACTGGGGTCCATTCCTCAAGGGATGAGAGGAAATCGGCGCCGTGCGCAGCTTGCGGCGCCGGCTTCAGGTTTAATAAGTCATCAAGCAGTGAGTTTTATCAGGAGTTGAAAATGAAACGTTTCGTATGGGCCCTTTCCTTGACGGCCGTGTTGGCCGGTTGTGCATCTGGCGTGAAGCTTGACGACGTGCCAGTGGTCGACAAGAGCGGCACATCCGTGGGCGCGGGCGGCACCGGTGCCGGTGGCGCCAATTCCACGCAGAGCGCGGTGACCTCGGTCGATCTGTCGGCCCAGAACCAGTCCGCAGCCGGCCCCAACAGCGGCCGCATCGTGTACTTCGATTTCGACAGCTACACCGTGCGCTCCGACGACCAGGCCGTGATCGATGCCAACGCGCGTTACCTCAAGGCCAACACCGCCCGCAAGGCCGTGGTCGAAGGCCACACCGACGAACGCGGCGGCCGCGAATACAACCTGGCGCTGGGCCAGAAGCGTTCCGAGTCCGTGCGCCGTGCGCTCACGCTGTTGGGCGTGTCCGACGCACAGGTCGAGGCCGTGAGCTTCGGCAAGGAAAAGCCGGCCGCCACCGGCAGCGATGACGCTTCGATGGCCAAGAACCGCCGCGCCGAGATCGCTTACCGATGAGCACGCGGGCGAGCCTGCGTGACCGCATGCGGGTGCAAACTTTCGCCCCGGTGCCCATGCGCCTGCTCGCTCTGGCGCTGGGTAGTTTATGGCTGGTGGCCGCGCCCGCGGCCCATGCCGGCCTGTTCGACGACGAAGAGGCGCGCCGCGCGATCCTCGATCTGCGCCAGCGCATCGACGCCAGCCGGCAGGCCTCCGACACGGCCACGCAGCGTGTGGTCGAAGAGGTCCGCAAGCAGGCCGAAGAAAACGCGCAACTGCGCCGCAGCATCCTCGAATTGCAGGGCCAGATCGACAGCGTGCGGGGCGACCTGGCCAAGCAGCGCGGGCTCGACGAACAACTGGCGCGCGACGTGGCCGAGTTGCAGCGCAGCCAGAAGAACCTGACCCAGGGCGTGGACGATCGGCTGAAGAAGATCGAGCCGACCAAAGTCAGCGTCGACGGCCAGGAATTCACCGCCGACCCGCTGGAAACCCGCGACTACGAAGCCGCGCTGGCGGTGTTCAGAAAGGGTGATTTCCCCGGCGCGCAGACCGGCTTCTTCGAGTTCGTGAAGCGTTATCCGCAAAGCGGCTATGGGCCCTCGGCGCTGTTCTGGCTGGGCAATGCGCAGTACGCCACCCGCGCCTACAAGGAAGCGGTGGCCAACTTCCGCGCCATGCTGGCAGCGGCGCCCACGCACCCGAAGGCGCCTGAAGCCGCGTTGTCCATCGCCAATTGCCAGATGGAGCTGAAAGACGCCAAGGCCGCGCGCAAGACGCTCGACGACCTGATCAAGGTCTATCCGCAGTCCGAAGCCGCCGTGGCCGCCAAGGACCGGCTGAGCAAGATCAAGATCTGAGTCCGCATGACCGAAGCTGATGCGTCCATCGACACGGCGCGCCGCTTCGGCGGGCTGGAGCGGGTGTACGGCGTGCCCGGCGCCGCGGCCATCCGTGCCGCGCATGTCGCCGTGGTTGGCATCGGCGGCGTGGGTTCGT
>JAQGMQ010000256.1 GCA_028292305.1 Rhodoferax sp. | reverse complement strand
GACGCTGCTCTACATGGCGGTCGGCAAATGGATGGACCGCCGCACCCAGGCATGGCGCAACCCCGCACGATGAGCGATTCAAATACAACATCGATTGCCATCGACGCCACGCGGCGGCTGGCGCTGTTCGACCTGGACAACACCCTGCTCACCGGCGACTCCGAAGTGTTGTGGGGCGAGTTCCTCGTGGCCCGCGGCCTGGCCGGCGCCGACTTCGCGGAACGCAACGCCGAGATGGACCGCCGCTACCACGCCGGCCTGGCCGAGCCGGGCGTGTTCTGCGAATTCTTCGCGTCAACACTCGCCGACAAGACCCCGGCCGAATGGCAGCCGCTGCGCGAGGCCTTCATGGCCGAGGTGATCCGCCCCCGCATCCCGGCGTCGGCCATGGCGCTGGTGGCGCAGTACCGCGCGCGTGGCGACACGCTGGTGCTGACCACCGCCACCAGCCGGTTCCTGGTGGCGCTGACAGCCGCTGCGCTGGGTTTCGAACACGTCATCGCCACCGAGCTGCGCCTGGCCGCCGACGGCCGTTTTGCCGGCACGACCGAGGGCACGCTCAACATGCGCGAAGGCAAGGTCACGCGCCTGCAGGCCTGGCTCGAAGGCCGCGACATCGCACCCGACGTGGCGCTGCCGCGCGCCAGCTTCCACAGCGATTCGATCAACGACCTGCCGCTGCTGCTGGCGGTGGGCCAGCCGGTGGTGGTCGACCCGGACGCCCGGCTCGAGCGCGAAGCCATCACCCGCGGCTGGCCCGTGCTGCGCCTGCCGCGCTGAAGATCCCCTTGATGACCTCCCAATGCAGAACCCTGAACATTTCGACCTGATCGTGGTCGGCGCCGGCATCGTCGGCCTGGCCCATGCCTACACCGCCGCGCGGCGCGGCCTGCGCGTCTGCGTGGTGGAGCGCGACGCGGCCTGCGTCGGCGCCTCGATCCGCAATTTCGGCTTCATCACCGTCACCGGCCAGGGTGCGGGCGACACCTGGCGCCGTGCCAGACGCGCCCGTGAAGTGTGGGGCGAGGTGGCGCCAAAGGCCGGCGTACCCGCCGTGCACCATGGCCTGTGGCTCACGGCGTTCCGGCCCAAGGCATTGGCCGTGCTGGAGGAATTCATGACCACGCCCATGGCCGAAGGCTGTGCGCTGCTGGATGTGGGCGATGCCACCAGCCGCGCCCCGGCCTTGCAACTGCAGGGCGCCCAAGGCGTGTTGTACAGCCCGCACGAGATGCGTGTGGAATCGCGCACCGCCATCGGCCAGCTCACGCGCTGGCTGGTCGAGGCGATGGGCGTCACCTTCAGGTTCAGCGAAGCCGTGCTGGAAGTCGCCACGCCGCGCGTGCGCACGGCGCGCGCCACCTTGTCGGCCGAACGCGTGGCCGTGTGCACCAACACCGACCTGAACGGCCTGTTTGCCGAACGCCTCACGCCGCACCAGTTGCGCCTGTGCCAGCTGCACATGCTGCGGGTGCAGCCCGAGGCCAGCTTCGTGTTGCCTGGCTCGGTGATGGCCGACCTGAGCCTGGTGCGTTACCACGGCTACAGCAAGCTCCCCGCCGCGACCGCGCTGCGCACCCAGCTGGAGGCGGAGGAGGGCGAGTCGCTGGCGCATGGCATCCATCTGATCGTGGTGCAGAGCGCCGACGGCTCGCTGGTGGTGGGCGATTCGCACCACTACGGCCCCGTGCTCGAGCCCTTTGCCGACCAGCGCGTCGACGAGCTGATCCTGCAACACCTGCGTGCCACGCTGAAGCTGAAGGAGGCCCGCGTCACCGAGCGTTGGGTCGGCACCTATCCATCGTCCGCCAGCACCGACTGCCTGATCGACCGGCCCGACGACGCCACGCGTCTGGTGCTGGTGACCAGCGGCACCGGCGCCAGCACCGCCTTCGGCATTGCCGAAGAAGTCTTCGCCAACTGGTGATCTTTCCAGATGAACAACATGACAAGCACCGACCACAACCAACTCACCGCCGTCGTCTTCGACTGGGCCGGCACCATCCTCGACTTCGGCTCCTGCGCGCCCATGGGCGCCTTCGTGCGGCTCTTCGATAAGTTCGGCGTGCAGCTGACCATCGACGAAGCCCGCGACCCGATGGGCATGGCCAAGTGGGACCACATCCACGCCCTGGGCGCGCTGCCGCGCATCGCCGCGCAATGGGCCGCCGCCCATGGCAAGCCCTTCAGCGATGCCGATGTCGACCACCTGTATGAAGTCTTCACACCCATGAACGCCGCCGTGGTGGCCGACTTCGCCGGTTTCATTCCCGGTGCGGTGGAGATGGTGAACACGCTCCGCGCGCGCGGCCTGAAGATCGGCTCGACCACCGGATACAACCGGCCGATCATGGACGTGGTCACGCCGATCGCGGCCAAAGGCGGCTACGTACCCGACAGCCTGGTCTGCGCCGGCGACCTGGCGGCAGGCCGGCCATCGCCGCTGATGATGTACCGCACATTCGCCGATCTGGGGGTGTGGCCGCCGCACACCGTGGTCAAGGTGGACGACACCGGTGTCGGCCTGGAGGAAGGCCTCAACGCCGGGACCTGGGCGGTGGGCCTGGCCGTCAGCGGCAACGCCGTCGGCCTGAACCTGGCCGACTGGCAGGCACTGGACAAGGCGCGCCAGCAGACGCTGCGCGAAGAGGCCACGGCCAAGCTCAAGGCGGCCGGCGCGCACTACGTGATCGATTCCGTGGCCGACCTGTTGCCGGTGCTGGACGACATCGCCCGACGGCTGGCGCTGGGCCAGCGCCCCTGAGCGCACCGCCAACCACGCACACCGCCATGACGCGGGCCGGCAACGATCTGGTGCGCGGCCCGTTTGTTTTTGGGGCGAGCGGCTGCAAAGTCCTCGCTTGAAGACCCAAAGTCTCCGATTTCGGTTGGCACGCTCCGTGCTACACAGAAAGCAGGTGGGATACCACTGGGATGCTTTCTGTTTTTCACGCCAGCCATCAGCCAAATTCAATGACGATGCCAGAGACCCACACGCCGCCGCCCGGCATCCGACTGACCCCGGAACCGCTCACGCCGCAGGCCTTCACGCCTTTCGGTGACGTGGTGCAGCTTGCCAGCGACGCGCGCCGCAACCATGTGGCTGCCGCGTTCGACCGCACGTCAGCGGCCGTTGACCCGCGCCTGTGGGTAGCCACCGTGGCCAGCGCCGCGCAGTTGCCGCTGGACTTGAAGGCGCTGGAACGGCATCCGTTTTCGACCCAGACCTTCCTGCCCATCAACGGATGCGCCTACCTGGTGGTGGTGTGCCACGCCGATGCCAGCGGCGCGCCCGACCTGGCCACGCTGCGCGCCTTCGAAGCGGCGGCCGACCAGGGCGTGACCTATGCGCGCAACGTCTGGCACCACGGCCTGACGGTGCTGCAGGCGCCGGCCAAGTTCGTGGTGTGCATGAGCTTTTCCGCGTCAGGCGGTGATGACATCTTCGTGCCGCTGGCCGCGCCGGTTCGGCTGGTCGAGGCCGAGAGAGGAACGCCATGAGCGCTGCGCTGCACCCCCGCGACTTCATCGGTTACGGCGCCAACCCGCCGCAGCCGCGCTGGCCCGGCGACGCCCGCCTGGCACTGAACATCTGCATCAACTACGAGGAAGGCTCGGAGCCTTCGGTGCCCGACGGCGACGCGGCCAGCGAATCGGGTCTGACCGAAGGCGGCGCCGGCGCTTTCGACGGCCGCGACCTGGCGGCCGAGTCGATGTTCGAATACGGCAGCCGGGTCGGCTTCTGGCGCATCACCCGGCTCCTGGCCGAACGCGGCCTGCCGGCCACCATCTTCGGCTGTGCGCTGGCGCTGGAACGCAACCCGGAAGTCTGCGCCGCCATCGGCCAGCTGGGTTATGACGTGTGCGCCCATGGCTGGCGCTGGGAGCGGCACCAGTTCTTCAGCGAAGCCGAGGAACGCGAACGCATTCGCCGCACGGTGGAGAGCATCACCCGCACCGTCGGCCAGCGGCCACTGGGCTGGTACTGCCGCTACGGCCCGGGCCTGAACACCCGCCGCCTGGTGCGCGAGGAGGGCGGTTTCCTCTACGACTCCGACGCCTACAACGACGAGCTGCCCTACTGGCTGCACCAGGACGAGCCGCGCCCGCACCTGGTCGTGCCCTACAGCCTGGCCAACAACGACGCCAAGTTCATGCGCGGCGGCATGAGCACGGGCCAGCAGTTCTTCGACTACCTGAAGGACAGCTTCGACATGTTGTACCGCGAAGGCCGCACCGCGCCGAAGATGATGTCGGTCGGCGTGCACCTGCGCGTGGCCGGCCACCCGGGCCGCGCCGCCGGCTTCGAACGTTTTCTGGACCACGTGCGCCAGCACCCGGACGTGTGGGTGTGCGGCCGGGCCGACATCGCCAGGCACTGGCACACGCACCACGCGCCCACCTGATCGCATCGTTTTTTTCTCTCTCAATCCACAGGAGTCCTCCATGGCAGTCACCGCGCTTGTTCGCAACTTCGTTCTCTCCGGCGTGGCCCTCGCCATGCTCGCGGCGCTGCCCGCGCAGGCGCAGGAGGCCGACCACCCGTCCGACAAACCCCTGGTGGTGGGCAGCGACTTCGGCGTCGCGCCGTGGATCGTGCGCGGCGTGAACGGCCCTGAAGGCTTCGGCGTCGACCTGATCAACGAAGTCGCCAAGCGCCTGAAGCGCCCGAGCGTGGAAATCGTCGACGTCAACTTCTCGGCCCTGTTCGCGGCCTTGTTCGCCAAGCGCATCGAGTTCACGGTGAACCCGCTGAACATCACCGCCGAACGCGCCGAGCGCATGGTGTTTTCACAGCCGATCATGTCCACCGGCAACGGCTTCCTGGTGAAGGCGGCCAACGACATGAAGGGCTTCGACGACCTCAAGGGCAAGGCCGTCGCCGTGAACCGCGGCACCCTGTCGGACACCTGGGCCACGGCCAACGCCGCCACCTACGGCTTCGAAGTGCAGCGCTACGACACCTTCCCCGACAGCGTGCAGGCGGTGCTGACCAACCGTGCGTTCGCCACCATCAACGAAGTGCCCACCACCATCTACGCCGCGAGCAAGAACAAGGCGATCAAGGTGGCCTACAAGGACTTCAGCGCCAGCCGCAATTTCGGCTACGCGTTCCGCCCCGAAAGCGTGGACTACCGCAACAAGGTCGACGACGTGCTGAAGTGCATGAAGATGGACGGCACGGTGGCCAAGCTGCATGAGAAGTGGTACGGCTCGGTGCCTGAAGCCGGCTCGGCCCTGGTCACCACCTACCCGGGTTATGGCGCGCCTAACTTCAAGGGCTACGTGCCGACCTCGGCCGCGCCGGTCTGCAAATAAGCCCCTTGGCTCCAGCACCGGAACCCGCACCGTGGACAGGCTTCTAGACAACTTTTTCAACTTCGAGGTCATGGCCAAGGCCTGGCCCTCGGTGCTGCAGGGCTTCGGCCTGACGGTGCTGGTGTCGATCCTGGTGATCGTGCTCGGGTTGGCCCTGGGCCTGGGCCTGGCGGTGCTGCGCTCGATGCGGCTGCGCGTGGCCGATGCGCTGATCGTTGCCTACGTGGACCTGTTTCGCACCTTGCCGCAACTGGTGATCATCATCGTGCTGTATTTCGGCATGCCGTATGTGGGGCTGACGCTGTCGCCCTTCGTGACCACGGTGCTGGCGCTCGGCGCGGTGCTGTCGGCCTTTGCCTGCGAGATCTTCTGGTCGGCCATGCAGGCCGTGCCGCGCGGCCAGACCGATGCGGCCCGGGCGCTCGGCTTCGGGCCGATGCGCAGCCTGTTCAGGATCATCCTGCCGCAGGCCTGGCGCCTGGCGATCCCGATGCTGACCAACCGCGCGATCTCGATCAGCAAGGGCACGGCGCTGGGCACGGCCGTGTCGCTGCCCGAGACGCTGGGCCAGGCGCAGAGCTTCATGTCGCTGGTGGCCAACCCGTCGCCGCTGACGCTGGCCGCGGCGCTCTATCTGGCGCTGTTCCTGCCATTGGTGGTGGCCAGCCGCTGGGTCGAGCACACCCAGACCAGGGGAGCCTGAGATGGAATTGCTGCTCGAGAATTTCGCCAACCTGGATTCGTTTCTGCTGATCTGGCCGCTGCTGCTGCAGGGCGTGCAACTGTCGTTTTTGCTGGCCCTGGTGGCGCTGCCGCTGGCCTGCCTGGCCGGGTTGGCGATCGCCGTGTTGTACAGCTTCGAGCTACGCTGGCTGCGCGCGCTGCTGCTGGTCTACATCGACCTGTTCCGTTCGTTCCCGGTGCTGGTGCTGCTGGTGCTGATCTATTTCGGCCTGCCGTTCTTCGGCCTCAAGCTCAGTGGCTTCGCGGCCGTGGTGCTGGCGCTGGTGCTGAACAACTCGGGCTACTTCGGCGAGATCTTCCGGGCCGGCATCAACTCGGTACCCAAGGGCCAGCGCGAAGCCGCGCGGGCGCTGGGTTTCAAGCCGCTGCGCCTGGTGCTGGTGATCGTCTTGCCGCAGGCGGTGCGCAACGTGCTGGCACCGCTGGCCAGCAATTCGCTCGAGCTGATCAAGACCACCTCGATCGCGTCCATGGTGGCCTTGCCCGAGCTGTTGCGCTCGGCCCGCGTCGCCCAGGAGCAGACCTACAACCCCACGCCGCTGATGGCGGCGGCGGTGGTGTTCTTCGTGCTGCTGTGGCCGCTGGCCCGCTGGGTGGCGCGCCTGGAGCGCCGCATGATCGTCTCGCGTTAGGAATGTTGCCATGACCACCCTGATCACCGGCGGCGCGGGCTTTGTCGGCCTGGCCCTGGCCGAACGCCTGCGCGCCGATGGCGAACAGGTCGTGCTGTTCGACCGCGCCGCGCCGCCGGCCGCCATGCTGGCCCGCCTGGGCCGCGACAGCCTCGGCATCCTGCTGGGCGACATCCGTTGCCCGATCGATGTGGACGCGGCGCTGCGCTCGGCCAACGCCGACCGCGTGGTGCATGCCGCCGCCATCACCCCGAACGCCGAGCGCGAGGCGCGTGAACCGATGGCCGTCGTCGACGTCAACATCGGCGGCACGGCCAACCTGCTGCAGCGCTGCGCTGTGGGCCGCAGCGGTGTGCGCCGCGTGCTGGTGCTGAGTTCGGTGGCGGTGTATGGCGTCACGCCGCCGGCAGGCACGCGATATGACGAGGCCACCTCGGTGCCCGCGCCCGCGGCGCTGTACGGCATCACCAAGCTGGCCTCCGAGCAGACGGCGCTGCGCCTGGGCGCGCTGTACCGGCTGGACGTGCGTGTGGCCCGGCTCGGCCCGGTCTATGGCCCCTGGGAATACGCCACCGGCGTGCGCGATGCGCTGAGTCCGCATGCGCAGATCATGGCCGCTGCAATCGGCGGCCAGCCGGTGGTGCTGCCGCGCGCCATGCGGGCCGACTGGCTCTATTCGCGCGACGCGGCCGGCGCGCTGGCGGCCCTGCTGGCAGGCGATGCGCTGCGGCACACGCTCTACAACGTCGGCGGCCAGGCCATGAGCGACCTGGTGCAGTGGTGCGAAGGGTTGGCGGCAAACTACCCCGGCTGGTCGTGGCGGCTGCTGGAGGCGGGCGAGCCCGCCGATGCCGCCACCGTGCGCTACAACCTGCCGGTCGACCGGGCCGGCCTTTGCATCGACCGGCTGCGGGCCGACACCGGTTGGGCGCCAGCTGTCAGCCTGGCCGCCGCGGTCGAGGACCAAATGGCCTGGCAGGCCTGAACCCAACTTACACCATGGCAAGACTCCAAAACAAATCCATTCTGATCAGCGGCGCGGCCTCCGGCATCGGCCGCGCCATCGCGCTGCGTTTCGCGGCCGAGGGCGCGCGCCTGGTGCTGGCCGACCTGACCACCGCCGTGCGCGAAGGCGGCACGCCCACCATTGACCTGCTGCGGGCACAGGGCTGCGAGGCCGAGTTTTTGCAGACCGACGTGTCGAGCGAGGCGCAGGTGCAGGCCGTGGTCGACCTGGCACTGGCCCGCTACGGCCGGCTCGACGTGCTGGTCAACAACGCGGCCATCGGCAACGGCAAGCCGCTGACCGAGACCACGCTCGACGAATGGAACCGCGTGATGGCCGTGAACCTCACCAGCGTGTTCCTCATGGCACGTGCCGCGGTGCGGGCCATGCTGACGCAGGAGCCACTCGAAGGCGCACAGGGCGTGCGCGGCCGGCTGGTCAACATCTCGTCGCAGCACGGCATGGTGGCCTGCCCCGAAGACGTCGCCTATGGCACCTCCAAATCGGGCGTGGTCTACATCACGCGGCAGATCGCGGTGGACTACGCCGAGGCCGGCATCGTCTGCAACGCGGTGGCGCCGGGCAAGATCTTGACGGGCAAGACCGGCCGCGCCATCGAGCCGAAGTGGCTCGACTATTCCCACGCGCGCACGCCCATGCCGCGCCTGGGCGCACCGGCCGACGTGGCCAACGCGGCGCTGTTCCTGGCGTCGGACGAGGCCTCTTACATCACCGGTGAAAACCTGCTCGTCGATGGCGGCTGGATGGCCGGGTAGATGCCCATGCCGGCA
>JAQGMQ010000251.1 GCA_028292305.1 Rhodoferax sp. | reverse complement strand
AGGTGAAGGTGGACAGCTTCACCGCCTGCGACGACTTCGGCACCATCATCAACCCGATGATCGTGCAGGGCCAGGTCCACGGCGGCATCGCGCAGGGCCTGGGCCAGGCGCTGATGGAAAACTGCGTCTACGATAGCGAGACGGGCCAGCTGTTGACCGGCTCGTTCATGGACTACGCCATGCCGCGCGCCGAAGACTTTCCTATCCTGCACGTCGACACCATCTGCACACCGTGCACGCACAACCCGCTGGGCACCAAGGGCTGCGGCGAGGCCGGCGCCATCGGCTCGCCCCCGGCCGTGATCAACGCCGTGCTCGACGCGCTGCACGGCCTGGGCGTGAAAGATTTCGACATGCCCGCGTCGCCCGACCGCGTGTGGGCTGCCATTCAAAATTCCAAAACCTGAAGGATCACCACCATGTACGCATTCACCTTCGAACGGCCCACGACGGTTGCCGACGCCGCGCAAAAAGCCGGTGCCGGCGGCAAGCTGCTGGCTGGCGGGCAGACCATGCTGGCGTCGATGAAGCTGCGGCTTTCGCAGCCGGGCCAGGTCATCGACCTGGGCGGCATTGCGGGGCTGGACAGCATCAAGCGCGAGGGCGACAGCTTCGTCATCGGCGCCATGGCCCGCCACAACCAGGTGGCCGAAAACGCCGAACTCGGCGCGGCGTTTCCAGCGCTGACCGACCAGGCCGCCCACATCGGCGACCGACAGGTGCGGGCCATGGGCACGCTGGGCGGCTCGGTGGCCAACAACGACCCGGCCGCGTGTTACCCGAGTGCGTTGCTGGCGGTGGGCGCTACGGTCATCACCGACCAGCGCGAAATCGCCGCGCAGGATTTTTTCCAGGGCATGTTTGCCACCGCATTGAACGACGGCGAGGTGATCACGGCCGTGCGCTTCCCGATTCCGAAGCGGGCGGCCTACATGAAATTTCGCCAGCCAGCTTCGCGCTTCGCGATGGTGGGTGTTTTCTTGGCGCAGATGGCCGATGGGGACGTGCGTGTGGCCGTGACGGGCGCGGGCAGTGGCGTGTTCCGGCATGCGGGACTGGAGGCGGCTTTGAAGCAGAGCTTTACGCCGGAAGTGGCGGCCAAGGTGGTGATCGATGCGACGGATTTGAACAGCGACCTGCATGCGACCGCGGCTTACCGGGCGAATCTGATCGGCGTGCTGACGCAGCGGGCGGTGACGAAGGCGCTGGGCTGAGCCGGTCTTGTTCGCTGGCTCCATCACCACCCTCACCCCAGCCCTACGTACCGGGTCCTGGCTTGTCCCCTCGCCTCTTCGAGGCGAGGGCTAGGGTGAGGGGCGGGCGGCCATAACGCAAGCGCATCTCCATCGGCATCCTGCCCCCACCCCAACCCTCCCCCGGGAGGGGAGGGAGCAAAACCAAAGGCCTGTAAGTTGACTCTTTTCTCGTCCATCGACGCACTCACCCAGGCCCTGCAGGCCGTCGGCTACTACGCCGACCGCCGCCTCGCCACCGCCGTCTTCCTCGCGCTGAAACTCCAGCGCCCGCTGCTGCTGGAAGGCGAGCCCGGCGTCGGCAAGACCGAGCTGGCCAAGGCCTTGTCGCTGGCGCTGCAAAAGCAGTTGCTGCGCCTGCAGTGTTACGACGGCCTGGAACTGCGCGAAGCCCTGTACGAGTGGAACTACGCCGCCCAACTGCTGCACATGCGTGCCGCCGAAGGTCATGAAGATGCCGCCACCGTGGAGCGCGAGGTCTATCAGTCGCGCTACCTGATCCGCCGGCCGTTGCTTCAGGCACTGCAGACGCCGGCGCCCGGCGCCGTGCTGCTGATCGACGAAGTCGACCGCGCCGACGAGCCCTTCGAGGCCTTCCTGCTCGAATACCTGGGCGAGTACCAGGTCAGCATTCCCGAGATCGGCACCATCACGGCCATCGTGCCGCCGGTGACCATTCTCACCAGCAACCGCACGCGCGAACTGAACGACGCGGTGAAGCGCCGCTGCCTCTACCTCTGGATCGACGACCCCGAGCGTGAACGCGAGCTGGCCATCGTGCGGGCGCAGGTGCCTGGCGCCAGCGCGGCATTGACGCAGCAGGTGGCCGACTTCGTGGGCCGGCTGCGCACCGCACCGTTCGCAAACGCGTTCCAGCGCGTGCCCGGCATTGCGGAGGCCGTGGAGTGGGCCAAGGCGCTGGTGGCGCTGGACACGCTGGTGGTGGACCCGGAGGTGGTGGGGGACACGGCGGGGATCCTGTTCAAGCAGCGGGAGGATGTGGCGGCGTTGACCAAGGATCTGGCGGGGGACCTGCTGAAGGCGGACGCGTTGTGAACGTCGAAGCGGCCCTCACCCCGGCCCTCTCCCGCAGGCGGGAGAGGGAGCCAGGCAGTCTCGCCCGCCCGCTTGCAGATGGCCGGACCCATCCCCTCTCCCGCGCGCGAGAGGGCCAGGGTGAGGGTCTTCCAGGCCAACTCCCATGCAACTAGGTGACGCCCGCGCCGGCAAACTCGCCGACAACCTGACCGCCTTCGGCCGCGCCCTGCGCCGCGCCGGTGTGCGCACCGACAGCGCCTGCATGGCGCTCGCTACCGACGCCGCCTTGCTGGTCGGCCTGGCCGACAAACAGGACCTGAGCGCCGCGCTCGAAGCCGTGCTCGTCAGCCGCGAGCAAGACCGCCTGGTGTTCCGCGAACTCTTCGACGCCTATTTCCGCAACCCCGAGATCGCCCAGAAGCTGCTGGCCCAGTTGCTGCCCAGCGCCGAAGGCAAGGCCGAGCCCGGCAAGCGCCGCCCGCGTGTGCGCGAAGCGCTGGCGCCGCCGCGCGCCCTCGGCCAACAGGCGCCACCCAAGCCTGAAGACCAGAAGGTCGACTTCGATGCCGCCATGACCGCCAGCGACCTGCAGCGGCTGAAGCATGCCGACTTCAACGCCTTGTCGGGCACCGAATACCAGCTCGTCGAACGCCTGGCGCGCGAGGTCGTGTTGCCGCTGCCCGAGGTCAAGGGCCGCCGCATGCGACCCGGCAGCCGTGGCGACCAGCTGCATTGGCCCGGCGTGATGCGCCAGGCCGCGCGCACCGGCGGCGAGCTGCTGCGCCTGCCGCGTCTGGCCCAGCGCACGCAGCCTTTGCCGCTGCTGATCCTGGTCGACGTGTCGGGCTCGATGGAGCGTTATGCGCGGCTGCTGCTGGCTTTCTTGCATGCGGCGACGCGGCACCAGGCGCGGCGCGACGTGTTTGCCTTCGGCACCCGCCTGACCGACCTGACCCCGGCCTTCCGCCTGGCCGACACCGACGCCATGCTGGCCGCCGCCAGCGCGGCGATTGAAGATTTCGCGGGCGGCACGCAATTCGGCGCCGCGCTGCAGAGCCTGCGCCAGCAGCATGCGCGCCGCCTGGTCGGTCGCCGCACGCTGGTGCTGGTGATCACCGATGGCCTGGACACCGGCGAGCCCGCCGAGCTGGCCCGCGAGCTCGACTGGCTGCGCCGCGCCAGCCGCCGCGTGTTGTGGCTCAATCCGCTGCTGCGCTTCGACGGCTACGCGCCGTTGGCCCGCGGCGCGGCGGTGTTGCACCGCT
>JAQGMQ010000214.1 GCA_028292305.1 Rhodoferax sp. | reverse complement strand
TACTCGTAGTGTTCGATGTTCGGCGCCACCCATAGCGCCACCCGGGCGCCGCCGGGCCAGCGCAGCGGCGCCCGGTCCGGTGCGGCCGAGTAGCCGATGCGGTCGAGGGTGGGGTCCATGGCGTTGCGCGTGCCGCGTTGCAACCGGTGGTGTGCCGCCGCTTCGGCCCTAGACCTGCGCGGCTTTCCAGGCGTCGAGAATCTCGCTGCCCGTGGCTGCCCACACGCCCTTGTGGCGCACCATGTGCTGCAGCGCTTCTTCGAGCGCGCCGATGCGGTAGGGCTGGCCGATCACCCAGGGGTGCAGTGAAATCGCCATCACCCGTCCGCCCTCGGTGGCCGACTCGCGGTACAGCAGGTCGAACTGGTCGCACAGCTGGTCGCGGAAATCATCCTCGCTGTGGTGGTTCTGCACGAGGATGGTGTGGTCGTCGATGTCGATCGGGTGCGGCATGGCGTGCAGCGCGCCGCCGCCGGTGTGCAGGGCATAGGGCATGTCGTCGTTGACCCAGTCGCATACGTAGTTGAGCCCGGCCGCGCCCAGCAGTTCCAGCGTCGACGCCGATTCGGATTTGGCCGGCGACAACCAGCCGCGCACGGCCTGGCCCGAGGCGCGGCGCAGGATCTCCAGCGTCTGGTCGATCTGCTGCTGCTCGGTGGCGCGGTCCAGTCCGGCGTGGTGCAGGTGGTCCATGTCAAGTCCGTTGGCGATGACTTCCCAGCCGCGCTGCGTGCATTCCTTGACCAGCGCCGGGTACCGCACGGCCACGGCCGCGTTGACCGCCACCGAGGCGCGGATGCCGTGCCGCTCCAGTGCCTGCATGATGCGGAAGATGCCGACCCGGTTGCCGTAGTCGCGCAGCGTGTAGTGGCGCAGGTCGGGATAGGCCGTCATCATCGCGCCGGGCGGCTTGAAGGGCACGCTCTTCATGTCCAGCGGAAACCACTCCAGCGCCGGCACCACCCACAGCGCCACCCGCGCCTCGCCGGGCCACACCACGGGCTTGCGCCGCGGCAGCATCGACCAGTCGTAGTGGCCATGGTCCATGCCGTAGCGCCGCAGCGGATAGGCCAGGTGTTCGGCGCCCACGCCCGCCGGTTTGTCTTGCGGGCTGCTCATGGCGCCTCTCCTACGGGCTGCGCCGCCTTGGCGAACGCATCGAAATAATGTTCGTTGAAATGGGCGGCGATCTCGCGGCCCGTGGCCAGCCACACCTTGTCGTGGCTGGTGATGTAGGAGAGCGCTTCCTCGAAGGCCGCCATGCGGTAGGGCATGCCCACCAGGTAGGGGTGCAGCGGGATGCACATCACGGTGCCCGAGTCCGTGCCTTCCTCGTACAGCCGGTCGAACTGGCGCTTCAGGATGTCGGCATAGCGGCGCGGCTGCACCAGGTTCACGTTGTAGGCGATGGTGTCGTTCATCTCCAGCGAATAGGGCACGCTGGTGAGCCGGCCCTGCTTCACCTTGACCGGGCCGGGCTGGTCGTCGTGGAACAGGTCGCAGACATAGGTCAGGCCCATTTCGGCGACCAGGTTCAGCGTGTTGTCGGTGTAGGTCAGCGCGGGCGCGAGCCAGCCGTCGAGCCGCTGGCCGGTGTGCTTCCTGATGGTGTCGATCGAATCCTGGATCACCTCGCGCTCCTGCGCTTCGCTCATGCCCATCAGGTAGCGGGTGTTGTTGGTGCCGTGGGAATAGAACTCCCAGCCGTTGTCGGCGCAGGCGGCGATCACTTCCGGATGGTGCTCACACATGGCCACGTTGAGCGACACGCTGCCGCGTACGTTGCAGCGTTTCATGGCCTCGAGCATGCGCCAGAAGCCGGCGCGGTTGCCGTAGTCGCGGTAGGAATAGTTGAGCACGTCGGGCGCGGGCCGGGCCCAGGCCGAGCGGGCCGGATTCTTCGGCGGATTCAGCTCATAGAACTCGATATTCGGCGCCACCCAGAAGGCGACGCGGGCGCCACCCGGCCATTCGATTTTCGGCCGGTTGTTGTAGGGCAGGTAGTCGTAGAGGGCCGGGTCGCGCTTCACCGCCGGACTCCCGCCGGGCCGGCCACGGGCGCCACGTTGCGCAGCTGGGCCAGGGTCTCTTCGACGCTCAGCACGTCGGCGTATTTGAGGGCCATGTCGTACAGATTGGCGAAGTGCGGCGACTCGTGTTTGTCGGCCACGCATTCCTCGGGAACGATGGTGCGGTAGCTGCGCGAGATGCTGTCGACCACGGTGGCCCGCACGCAGCCCGAGGTCGAGCCGCCGGTGACCACCACCGAATCGACGCCGTGGAAGTTGAAGATCGAGCCGAGGTTGGTCTCGAAGAACGCCGAGGCCATGCGCTTGTTGACGATGATGTCGCGCTTGTGGTCGATGTTCAGCCGGTCGTCGAATTCCGAGCGGCGGCTGCCCACCTTGATGTTCTGCAGCGAATCGGGCGTGTCGGTGCGGGTGCCCCACACGCCGCAGTCTTCGCCCGAATCCATGTAGGCCACGTAGGTCCAGACCACGGGGAAGTTGCGCGCCCGGAACTCTTCGGCCAGTGCGTTCACGTGGTCGAGTTGCTTCGGGTCGGTCTCATAGGCGGTGGCGAATTCGCCGACGCAGGTGTACGCCTTCTGCAGATCGATGTTGATCAGCGCGGGCCGCTGACCGAAGCCGAAACGTTTGCGGGTGGGGTTGGCCTTGATGGCCGCATACAGTTCGCGGCTGGTCTTGCTGGAGGTTTCCATTCTGGCGGTCTTTCAGAGGTGAAGAACATGCGACCAACACCGATGCACAGAGCCACACAACCGTGCACCAGCGGGCCATGTGCACAGGGCCGGGGCGTGGCCGTGCGGGTAGAGGTCGAAGCTGGATTAATCATGCATCCCGCATATTGTTCTGTCAATAGAACAATAGGGTGGAAGGCACGGCCGCGTGTGACGAGCCAGTGTCAACGGCCGGTGGGGTTGGCGTGGTCGGTCGCGTTGGAGAGCGTCACCCGGCCATCGATGCCGACCTCGCCCACATTGTTGGTGGACCACAGCGCCAGCTGCTCGCTGCTGGCATCGGCATCGGCATCGGCCTCGGCCTCGGCCTCGGCATGCAGGTGGAAGCCCGTCAGGTGGAAGGTCGGCCGCACGGCGCGAAATTCAAAGCTGCGGATGAAGCGCCCCGGCGCCACCCGCTGCTCGACATGGCCGAGCAGCAGCGTGGCGATCAGCGGCCCGTGCACCACCAGGCCCGGATAGCCCTCGACGTCGCGGCAGTAGTCGGCGTCGTAGTGGATGCGGTGGCCGTTGAAGCTGGCGGCCGAGTAGCGGAACAGCGTCACCGCGTCGGCGCTGGCGGCTTCCGGCTGCTGCGCGCGGCGCTCGAAGGCATGTTCGCCGGCCCGGGCGCGCGCACCGAGTGCGGCCAGCCCGGCTTTTTCTTCGGCCGAGGGCCAGCCACGGTAGACGATGTCGTGTTCTTCGCGCAGCAGCGGGCCGCCCTCGTCGGCATAGTCGTGGGCCAGGGTGACGAACACCATCTCGCCACTGCGGCCGGACTTCTGCGTGACCTTCAGGATCTCCGAGGTCTTGCGCACGGCCGTGCCCACCGTGAACGCACGTTGCCAGGCGAGCCGGCTGCCGGCCCACATGCGGCGGGGGAGTGCCACGGGCGGCAGGAAGTCGCCGCGCGCCGGGTGGCCGTCCTCGCCCAGGCGCGATTGCACTTCCAGCGGGTTGAAATACAGCCAGTGCCAACCGGCGGGCAGCGCCGCCGCTTCGGGCCGCTCGAGGCGGGCCGCGTCGTTCAGCGTGGCGGCCATCTGGCGCGCCTGCACCGGGCTGATGACCTCGGTCATCACCTGGCGACGGCCCACCCAGGCGCCGAGGTCGGCGGCGTTGCCCGCCATGTCAGTACGACCTCGGCATGCCGAGCACGTGTTCGCCCACGTACGACAGGATGAGGTTGGTCGAGATCGGCGCCACCTGGTAGAGCCGGGTCTCGCGGAACTTGCGCTCGATGTCGTATTCGGCCGCGAAGCCGAAGCCGCCGTGGGTCTGCAGGCAGGCGTTGGCCGCTTCCCAGGAAGCGTCGGCGGCCAGCAGCTTGGCCATGTTGGCCTCCGCGCCGCAGTCCTTGCCGGCATCGAACAGCTCGCAGGCGGCGTAGCGCATCAGGCTGGCGGCTTCCACGTTCACATAGGCCCGCGCGATCGGAAACTGGATGCCCTGGTTCTTGCCGATCGGCCGGTCGAACACCACCCGGTCGTTGGCATAGGCCGTGGCCTTTTCGACGAACCAGTAGCCGTCGCCGATGCACTCGGCGGCGATCAACGCGCGCTCGGCGTTCAGGCCGTCGAGGATGTATTTCAGGCCCTTGCCTTCCTCACCAATCCGGTTCTCCACCGGGATCTCCAGCTTGTCGATGAAGATCTCGTTGGTCTCGTGGTTGACCATGTTGCGAATCGGGCGCACGGTGATGGTCTTGCCGATCTCGTTGCGCAAGTCCACCAGAAACACCGACAGGCCTTCGGACTTCTTCTTCACCTCGGCCAGCGGCGTGGTGCGCGCCAGCAGCAGCATGTAGTCGGAGTGCTGCAGCCGCGAGGTCCACACCTTCTGGCCGTTGACGATGTAGCGGTCGCCCTTCAGCACGGCCGTGGTCTTGAGCTTGGTGGTGTCGCTGCCGGTGCTCGGCTCGGTCACGGCCATCGACTGCAGGCGGATTTCGCCGCTGGCGATGCGCGGCAACAGGTCCCGCTTCTGTTGCTCGGAGCCGTGGCGCACGATGCAGCCCATCACGTACATCTGGCCGTGGCAGGCGCCGGAGTTGCCGCCGGCGCGGTTGATCTCCTCCATGACCACGCTGGCTTCGGTGAGCGACAGGCTCGAGCCACCGTATTCCTCGGGGATCAACGCCGACAGCCAGCCGGCTTCGGTGAGTGCGTTGACGAAGCGTTCGGGAAAGGCGCGGGCGTCGTCCACTTCCTGCCAGTAGCGTGCGTCGAAGGGGGTGACGACCGAGCGCACACCGTCGCGCAGGTCGGCGAATTCATATTTCGGATTGCGTTGCTTGAACATGTCTTGTCTCTGGTTGCCGGGGCCGGCGTCAGCCCGGCGTGGCGTACATCTGCCCGCCGTCCACGTTGATGACGGTGCCGCTCAGGTAGCCCGCCAGCGGCGAACAGCAGAAGGCGGTGATGTCAGCGATCTCGCGCGGTTCCGCCAGGCGGCCGAAGGGCAGTTGCGTGGTGAGTTCCATCCAGCGGTCGGCATCGCCGAATTGCGCCGTGGCCTTGGCGCGCAGCATGGCTTCCATGCGGTCGCTGCGGGTGGGTGAGGGGTTGATGCCGAACACGCGCACGCCACTGCGCGGACTGGCCGCGCCCACGGCCTGGGTGAAGGCCATCAGCGCGGCGTTCGCGGCCGAGCCGGCGATGTATTCGCTGCGCGGTGCGGCGCCGGCCATGCCGATGATGTTGGCGATGACGCCGGCCCCGCGGGCCTGCATGCGCGGCAGCACGGCGCGCACCAGGTTGATGTAGCCGAAGAGCTTCAGCTCCCAGGCCTGGCGCCAGCGGGATTCGTCGATGTCGGCCAGCGCGCCGCCGGGGATGGCGCCGGCGTTGTTGACCAGGATGTCGAAGTCGCCGGCCTGGGCCAGCAACGCGGCTTCGGCGCCGGGCTGGCCCATGTCCAGCGCGAGCGCCGTGGCGCGCACGCCGGTCTCGGCCAGGATGGTGGCGGTGGCCGCGTCAAGCGTGTCGGCTGAACGCGACACCAGGGTGGGCAGCGCGCCTTCGCGGGCGAACGACAGCGCGATCGCCAGGCCGATGCCCTTGGAGCCGCCGGTGACCAGCACGCGCCGGCCTTGCAGTTGAAGATCCATGGAGTTCTTTCGTGCTTTCTTGCTTCTTGGTCAGGCCGCGGGGGCGGGCACCTGGGCGGTGAACCAGTCGGCGATGTCGTGGCCTTGCAGAAAACACACGCCGGGCGTGGCCATCAGCAGGTCGAGCATGCGTTCGAAGGAGCCGAAGCGGTGGGGTACGCCGATCAGGTGCGGGTGCAGGCCCAGCGTGAGGACGCGTGGGCGGGTGGCGGCTTCGCGCACGAACAGCTCGGCGGTGTTGCGCACCCGCAGGAACATCTCGTCGGACGCATGTTTCTCGACCGCATAGATGATGGAGTCGTTCAACTCCAGGTTGTAGGGCAGGCTGAGCAGCGGGCCGTTGGCGGTGGCCAGCCAGTTGGGCAGGTCGTCGACCACCCAGTCGAAAACATAGTCCACGCCCGCTGACTTCAGCGTCTCCGGCGTGGTGTGGCTTTCGCGCAGGCCCGGGCCGAGCCAGCCGCGCGGGCGCTGGCCGGTGAACGCGCTGATCATGTCCAGGCTGGTGCGCACCACTTCGTCTTCGGCGCCGGCATGGTTCAGCGATTTCTGGTGGATGCCATGGCCGATGAATTCCCAGCCGGCCGCGTGCATGGCTTCCGCCGCGCGCGGATAGGCTTGGATGACGCCGGCGTTGAAGCTGGTGGAGGCGGTCAGCCCGCGGGCCGTGATGGCCTCGATGATGCGCGGCAGGCCGCAGCGCATGCCGTAGTCGACCCAGCTGAAGTTGGGCACGTCGGGCACGGTTTCCTTGCCGTGCGGCGGCGTGATGATGGTGCGCGGCATGGGCGCGTCGAACTCCCAGTGCTCGACGTTGACGACCAGGTGCACGAGGATGTTGCCCTCCGGGTGCGGCGCGAGCGCGGGGCCTTCGTTGGAGAAGCGGTAGGGGATGCGTGGGTTGGCCATGGTGTGTCTTGGGGTGGAGTCTTTGGCGAGGCGAATCGATGACGGGTCAGTGGCGGGTCAGTGGCGACTCGGTGGCGAATCAGTGGCGAATCTGCCGCAGGATTTCTCGCTTCATGGTGTTGAAGGCTTCGCTGGTGGTGTCTTCGATGGTGCGCGGGCGGGCCAGCGGCACGGTGATGCGCGCCTGGATGCGGCCCGGCCGCGCCGACATCACATACACCGTGTCGGCCAGGAACAGCGCCTCGTCGATGTCGTGCGTGACGAAGACGATGGTCGGCTTGAGCTGTTGCCAAACCGACAGCAGCAGCTCCTGCATGCTCAGCCGCGTCTGCGCGTCGAGCGCGCCGAAGGGTTCGTCCATCAGCAGCACCTGCGAGCCCATGGTCAGGATGCGGGCGATGCCCACGCGTTGCCGCATGCCGCCCGACAGCTGCACCGGCAGGTGTTGCTTGAAGTCGGCCAGGCCGACGATGCGCAGCATCTCGTTGGCGCGGGCCTCGTAGTCCTTCGCTGGCAGGCCCTGGGTCTTGGGGCCGAAGATCACGTTCTCCCAGACGTTGAGCCAGGGGAACAGCGCCGCCTCCTGGAACACCACGCCGCGGTCCGGCCCGGGCTTGTCGACCGGCTTGCCGTGTACGGCGAGGCTGCCGACGCTGCTTTTCTCGAAGCCGGCGACCAGGTTCAGCAAGGTCGACTTGCCGCAGCCCGAAGGCCCGAGCAGCGCGACGAATTCACCGGGCTCGATGGCCAGATCGACCTGGTCCAGGGCCAGCACGGGCGGCTCGCCGGGATAGGTCTTGCTCAGTTGTTGGATGTGGATGGCAGGCATGAAGACTCAGTGGTTCTGGAGGATGCGCCAGCGCAGCACGCGCTGCTCGAGCAGGACGATGAGGCGGTCGCTGAGATAACCCATGGCGCCGATGGACACCATGTCGGCCAGCACGATGTCCATGCGGCCGACGTAATACGCGTCCCACAGCACATAGCCCAGGCCCGACTTGACGGCCACCATCTCGGAGACGATCACCGCCGTCCATGAAATACCCAGGCCGATGCGCAGCCCGGTGAAGATCGACGGCATGGCCGCGGGCATCACCACGCGGCGCAGCAATTGGCCGCGGGTGGCGCCCATCATCAGCGCGGCGCGCACCAGGTTGCGCTCGACGTCGCGCGCCCCTTGTGTGGCGTTGACGACGATGGCGTAGAAGCCACCCAGGAAGATCAGGAACACCGAGCCGATGTCGCGGATGCCGAACAGCGCGATCGAAAAAGGCAACCAGGCGGTGATCGGGATCGGCCGCAGGCTTTGCACCAGCGGGTCGAACAGCTGCGACACCAGCTTGCTCCAGCCGATCATCAGGCCCAGCGGTATGCCCAGCAGCGCCGCCAGCACAAAGCCCTGCGCCACGCGCATGGCCGAGTACTGCACGTTCGACAGCCAGGTGCCCTGGTAGGGGTTGAGGCCCAGGCCGGGCTGGCCGAAGACCCAGCCTTTCCAGCCCTCGAGCACCGCCAGCGGCGTGGGCACGATGCCGGCCATGCTTTCGCGGCTGCCGGCGATCTGCCAGACCAGCAGCACCAGGAACGGCACCACCAGCCCGAGAAGAAGACGTTGGAATCGCTTCATGCCGGTTCAGCGCCGGATGTCGCGCGCCATGGCGTCGTCATACAGGGCGGCGGCCTCGGTGCCGACGTCCTTCTGCACGATGCCCTGCTTGAACGCGGCATCGGCCTGCAGCTTGACCTGCTCCTTGGTCAACACGCCGCCGAGCTTGATGATCTTCGACGACTCGCGGGTCGTGGCGATGGGCAGGCCGGTGTACTTGGCATAGGCGTCGGCGAACTGGTCGGGGTTCCTGGCCATCTGCTCCTCGGCGTTCAGGTAGACCCACAGGAAGCGGCGGATCGCCTCCTGCTTGTTGGTCATGGCGTCGCGCGACGCGGCCAGCATGCCCAGCTCGGCGCCCACGGCCTTGGACTGGCTGTATTCCAGGTTCTTGGCGAAGTAGGCGTCACCCTCGGCCACGGCCTGCGACTCGAAGGGTTCCCACAGCACCATGGCGTCGATGTCGCCCTTCTTGATGGCCTGCACGAAGGCGGTGCCGCCGCCCTGGATGTTGACCGGCGTGAAGCTGTTGTACGGAATGCCTTTTTCGATCAGCGTCATGGCCCACTGGAACCACACCGCCGAGCCCGGCGCAATGCCGATCTTCTTGCCCGCGATGTCCTTCCAGTCGTTGATGACCACGCCCTTGCGCACCACCAGGTTCTTCGCCGAGCCGGCCACGCCGGTCAGGCCGACCAGGTTCTTGCTGCCCTGCGACGCGGCGATGGCCAGGTCGCCGGGGCCGACGGCCGAGATGTCAACCGAGTTGGACATCAGCGCCGTGCGGGCATCGGCGTAACGCACGAACTCGGCCCGCTTCACGTCGACGTTGAACTTCTTGAGTTCTTCCTCGATGTTGAGCAGCGGCGCGAGATGGCCCACCTTGACGAAGCCGATGGTCAGCGTCTCGCGCTGGGCCAGGGGCGCGGGCGCGGGGCCGACGGCATGGGCGGCGCTGGCCACCAGGGAGGTCACGGCCGCGAAGGCCGCCATGATGGCAGTACTGATTTTCATCTTCCACACTCCAGGTTGTTTAAAAAAATTGGCAGAACGGGGGATCGGTCGGCGCGCGGTCAACGCCTGAGATTTAGGTGTCAGCGGCCCTTGAAGTCCGGCGTGCGTTTTTCGGCGAACGCGGCCCGGCCCTCGGCGTAGTCGTCGCTCTTGAAGCAGGCCTTCACCGCGACGTCCACGGCCGCAATGTCGGCGGCGATGTCTGCGCTGGCTGCCTGCGCGTCGGCGGATTTGAGCACCGCGTTGAAGGCCTGCTTGGCGGCCTGCACGGTCAGCGGCGCGTTGGCGGCGATCTCGGCGGCCGTGGCCGCGGCCCAGGCGAACACGTCGTCGTGCAGGCCCGACACCAGGCCGATGCGCGCGGCTTCTTCGGCGCCATACACCCGCGCGGTGTAGAACAGCTCGCTGGCCCGGGCCACGCCCAGCACCGCGGCCATGCGCTGGATGCCCTTGAACGCATAGCCCAGGCCGAGGCGGGCGGCCGGCATGCGGAACCTGGCGTTGGGTGCGGCATAACGCAGGTCGCAGGCCAGGATCAGGCCGAGCCCGCCGCCGTAGCAGACGCCGCTGACGGCAGCGATCACCGGGCAACGCAGGCTGGCCAGCGCGGCCTGCGCGTTGGCCACGGCGGCGTCATAGGCCGCCACGCCGGCCGGGTCGTTGCGTTTCTCGCCGAATTCGGAAATGTCGGCGCCGGAGACGAAGGCCTTGTCGCCGTCGCCGCGCAGCACCACGGCGCGCACCGCCGGGTTGGCGCCAAGCTCGGCCAGCGTC
>JAQGMQ010000169.1 GCA_028292305.1 Rhodoferax sp. | reverse complement strand
GCGGCCTCGACCATTTTGTCGTGCCAGAGCTTGGCTGTCTCCAGCAGCTCGGCGGGAATGTCCTGGTATTCGAATTTCACGCCCTGGCTCGCGTCGTCCCACCAGATGGCTTTCATCTTCACCAGGTCGACCACGCCGTGGAAGTTTTCTTCGGCGCCCACGGGGATCTGCAGCGGCACGGCCACGCCCTTCAGGCGGTCGCCGATCTGCTTTTGCACACGGAAGAAGTCCGCGCCGACGCGGTCCATCTTGTTGACGAACGCGAGCCGCGGCACCTTGTATTTGTTGGCCTGGCGCCAGACGGTTTCAGACTGCGGCTGCACGCCGCCCACGGCGTCATAGACCATGACGGCGCCGTCGAGCACCCGCATGGAACGCTCGACTTCGATGGTGAAGTCGACGTGGCCGGGCGTGTCGATGATGTTGATGCGGTGCTCGGGGTAGTTGCCCGCCATGCCTTTCCAGAAGGCAGTGGTGGCGGCCGAGGTGATGGTGATGCCGCGCTCCTGCTCCTGCTCCATCCAGTCCATGGTGGCAGCCCCATCGTGCACTTCGCCAATCTTGTGATTGACACCGGTGTAGAACAAAATGCGTTCCGTGGTGGTGGTCTTGCCAGCGTCGATGTGGGCGCTGATGCCGATGTTGCGATAACGTTCGATGGGTGTTTTGCGTGACATATAAAGCCTCCTTGGGGCTTGCTCAACTTTGAGGCCAAACAGCACAAAGTCAAGTCATGTGATGCCCTATGGGGCCCATAGAAGCTCTCTAAAACGAAGTCGCGGCTTTTGCGCTGGCGGGGCCTTGTCTTGCGCGGCTTCAGTTGCCGCGACCTCGAAGGCCGGCTGTGGAACTTCGGTAGCTACGACCCCTGGTGAATCCGGCCGTGCGGGCGTAAAAAAAGCGCCGAGGCGCTTTTTTGATTCAGGGCACGGAAGCCTGTGGCTCCGGCGGGCCGGCCACCCGGCGGGCACCGTCGAAGCGCCGCTGCCAGTACGACTGCCGCATGTCTTCCACACGCACTTCGGAGCCGCTGCGGGGGGCGTGGATGAATTTGCCATCGCCCACGTAGATGCCGACATGGCTGAAGGCGCGGCGCATGGTGTTGAAGAACACCAGGTCGCCGGGTTGCAGGTCGTTCTTGTCGATGCGGTCGGTGGCCGCGGCCTGCTCGTTGGCGCGGCGGGGCAGCACCAGGCCGATGGTTTGTTCGTACATGGCGCGTACGAAGCCGCTGCAATCGAAACCGGTTTCCGCCGAGTTGCCGCCGCGTTTGTACGGCACGCCGAGTGCACCCATGGCGTTGGTCACCAGGGTCGAGGCCCTGTCGGTCACGCTCTGGCGAACCTGCTGCAGGTGGCCGATGGTCTGGGTGAGCAAACCGTGCTCGGCGAGGATCTTGTCTATTTCATCCTGGGAGGAGAGTGACGAAGACGCGGAGGCCGGTGAAGGGGTGGAAGGGAGGTTGGGAGCGGCTTGTGTGGCCGCGGCACAGACGAGAAGGAGAGCAGCTAGCCATTTTGTCATCGCCCGGAGGTTACGGAGGTTCGGTTCAGAAGTCAAATCAGCTGTTTCTCGTAAGTCGTTGATTCATATGAACAAGTTACATCTTTTTTGTAACTTGTTCGGTTGTCAGGCACGATTTTGGTGCTTTTGGAACCGTTTACACCCACAGGATACCTAAAAGTGAACCTACTGATTCTAGGTGCAACGCTGTACGCAGTAGCGGCGTCTGGTCCTACATGCAAAACTGGTGCCAGTGCTGCGTGATGTGGTGCAAATCAACCAAGGAATCTGTTCGATGGCGAGAAACTCGATCGCGCTTTGGCGCCAATGGACCATCGTTTTCGCTTTATTGACGGCAACGGTGGCGAACGCGCAGGCGCAGCAAGTTCGCACCGAAATGGTGACAAAAGATTTGCAGAACCCCTGGGCCGTGGCATTTTTGCCGGAGGGGCGGTTTCTGGTGACGGAGCGCCCTGGCCGCATGCGGGTGGTCGAAGCCGATGGGCGTTTGAACGCGCCGTTGACCGGCCTGCCGGCAGTGGCCGACGGTGGCCAGGGCGGTCTGCTCGACGTGGTGCTGGACAGCAACTTTGTCGCCAACCGTACGCTTTACTTCTGCTTCTCCGAGCCGGCGACCGGCGGCGGCGGCAACAGCACGGCCTTGGCCAGTGCCCAGCTGTCCGCGGACCGCAGCCGGCTCGACAACGTGCGCATCCTGTTCAGCCAGAAGCCGAAGGTGCAAAGCAGCGCGCATTTCGGTTGCCGCATCGTCGAAAGCCGCAAGGACGGCCAGCCCGACGGCCTGCTGTTCCTGACCCTCGGTGAGCGTTTTTCGCGCAAGGAAGATGCGCAGAAGCTGGACAACCACCACGGCAAGATCGTGCGCATCCAGAAGGACGGTGGCGTGCCGAAGGACAACCCCTTCGTCAACCAGACCGGCGCGCTGCCCGAGATCTGGATCTACGGCCACCGCAATGCCCAGGGCGCGACGCTGGCGCCCGACGGCACGTTGTGGATGCACGAACACGGCCCGCAGGGTGGCGACGAGATCAACCTGCCGCAGCGCGGGCGCAATTACGGCTGGCCGGTGATCACCTACGGTGAAAACTACGGCGGCGGCAAGATCGGTGAAGGCCTCACGGCCAAGGCCGGCATGGAGCAGCCGCTGCACTATTGGGTGCCGTCGATCGCGCCCTCGGGCATGGCTTTCCTGACCAGCGACCGCTACGGTGCGGCCTGGCGCGGCAACCTTTTCGTGGGCTCGCTGAAGTTCGGTTACCTGGACCGCATCGAATTGAGCGAGCCGTTCAAGGGCAAGGTGGTACGCGAGCACAAGCTGCTGGCCGATGGTGGCGCCCGCATTCGCGATGTGCGCCAGGGGCCGGACGGTTTGCTCTACGTGCTGACCGACGACGCGCGCGGCCAACTGCTGCGCTTGCTGCCTGCAGGCAACTGACCATCAACCCACCGGACGGGGGCGCACCTGGCGGAACGTCAGCGCCGGCGCCACTCGGTGGCCCAAATCTGGTCCAGCGCCACGGCCAAGGCCGGCGAGGGGTCGCCGTAGTAACGCGACTGACCAGCCTGGAACACCTTGCCGAACACCGTGGCCTGGGTCGCGGCATACAACAACACCGTGTTGTGGTCGGCGCAGGCATGCGCTTTGCAGACCGCGATCACGGTGTATTCATTGCCGTCGAGCCGCAGCTGCCGCGTGGGTGGGCGCGGCCCTTCGAGTTGTGCCAGCCAGCGGTCCCTGGCCAGCGGGCCGAGCGCACGCAGGTAACTCGACTTGAACTGCTCGTCCAGCAGCATCTTTTCCGTCTCGCTGGCGGGTTCGTCCTGGGCCGGAATGGGTGGCGTGGGCCGGGCGACGGCTTGCGCTGCCGGGTCGTCGCAGCGGCGGTAACGTGTGGCGGCCGCGCTTTTGCCGAGCAGGGCCTGCACGCGGCCGTCGCCCGGCACAGTCACATACAGGCCGCGCCGGTCTTCCATGACGATGAACTCGACCGTGCCGCCGGTGGTGGCCTCGCCGGTCAGCGCCGTGCGGAACTGGGGCGGTGCGGCATTCGTCCCGAAGGGGTTGGCCGAACGCAGCTTGCGGCCGATGAGCCGCTGGCCGTCGTTTTGCACCACGAGCGCGTCGGGCGAGATGCGCAGGCGCGGCGCGTCGCTGTCGACGCAGGCATTCGAGTAGACGCCGCCGTAGAGCTGCAGCAGCTCGGCCTTGACGCGCTCCTGGGCCGCCGTGTCACCGGCCCATGCCGCGAGCACCAGCAGCACGGCAGGCAGCGCGACGGTGGCGAGCCGCCTGGATCGTGAAGGCGAACGGCCGCCTCGCCGCCGACAGTCGTTCAGCAACGGATGCATCTCATGTCTCCTTCATCGTTATGGGCGCGTCGACGCAAGTTGATCGCCCGGGGCTGCGCGCTGTTGCTGAATGTAGCCTAGCGAGCGCCCACCACGTCACGCAGCCGGCGCGCACGCCGTGCGCGCGTGCGATGGCGGACTACCCGTGGCGGGTATGCGCGAGCTTGGCAACGAGGAGGGGGAGGGGCGAGAGGCGAACCGCGGTGGGCTCGCGCTGGTGTATGGCGTCGGTGGCGCCACGAACATTGGCGCTTTGCTTGCCGAGGATGACCGCCTCGGCACCGACATGGGTCCAATGTACGAGCGGTCGGTGAAAATTCGGTGACAGCCATGCAGGGCCGGGTGCCAACTAAGTCCGTTTTCTGGCGGGAAGTTGGGGCTGCGGTTTAATTCGGCAAACTCTATCTCCGCGCGGACCCCTGTTCGCCAAGCCTCCAAGGATTTTCATGCTGCTAGACGCCTCCGCTTCCCAACTCGTGCTGGTCGACTACCAGGCCCGCCTCATGCCCGTCATTTTCGAAGCGCCGCTGGTACTGGCCAACGCCCTGCGGCTGGCGCAGGCCGCCAAGCTGCTCGGCGTGCCGACCTGGGGCACGGAACAGAATCCCTCGAAGCTGGGGCAGAACGACCCCGCGCTGCGCGCGCTGTGCCGCAACACCCTGAGCAAGATGCAGTTCAGCGGCGTCGAAGAAGGCCTGGGCGAATGGCTGCGCCCACCGGCCAAGGCGCCGCAGGGCAATGCACGCAGCCTGCCCAAACACATGCTGAAGCCCGATGCGTCGGAGCGCGGCACCATCCTGATCGCCGGCTGCGAAGCCCACGTGTGCCTGCTGCAAACGGCGCTCGATCTGCTCGAAGACGAATTCGACGTGTGTGTGGTCACCGACGCCTGCAGCTCGCGCACCGAGCGCAACCGAGACGCGGCCTTCGACCGGCTGGCCGGTGCCGGAGCCGAACTGGTGACAACCGAGATGGTGGCGTTCGAGTGGCTGCGCAGCGCCGAGCATCCGCAGTTCAAGGCCGTGCACGCGCTGATCAAATAGGCCGCGTCAGCGTGGCGCAAGTCGCCTGCATCATGGTCGGCCCCATAAAGCCGGGCTGGGCGGTCCAGCCGGCGCCATAAGGAGACAACGCCGTGCCCGATTCCCACACTTCAAGTTATGCCGATTTCTACCGCCGCTCCATTGACGACCGCGACGCGTTCTGGACCGAACAGGCCGCACTGATCGACTGGCAAACCCCGCCGCAACAGATCTGCGACTACAGCCAGCCACCGTTTGCCAGGTGGTTCGTCGGCGGCACCACCAACCTGTGCCACAACGCCGTGGACCGCCATGTGGCGGCGCGGCCCGACGCGCCCGCGCTGATCCATGTGTCGAGCGAAACCGGCAGCGAACGCACTTACTCTTTTGCGGAGCTGCACCGCGAAGTGCAGCGCATGGCGGCGATCCTGCTGTCGTTGGGCGTGCAGAAGGGCGACCGCGTGCTGGTCTACATGCCGATGGTGGCCGAGGCCGCATTCGCCATGCTGGCCTGCGCCCGCATCGGCGCCATCCATTGCGTGGTGTTCGGCGGCTTTGCGGCGGGCGCACTGGCCTCGCGCATCGACGACGCCGAGCCGCGCGTGGTGGTCAGCGCCGATGCCGGCATGCGCGGTGGCAAGGTGGTGGCGTACAAGCCGCTGCTCGACGAGGCCATCCGCCTGAGCCAGCACCAGCCCGAAAGCGTGCTGCTGGTCGACCGCAACCTGGCGCCGCTGCCGCTCGTGCAGGGCCGCGACCATCTCTACGCGCCCCTGCGCAGGCAGTACCTGGACGCCGATGTCCCCTGTGAATGGGTCGACGCCACCCACACCAGCTACACGCTCTACACCAGCGGCACCACCGGCAAACCCAAGGGTGTGCAGCGCGACACCGGCGGATATGCCGTGGCACTGGCGGCCAGCATGCGGCACATCTTCGAGGCCCGGCCCGGCGAAACCTATTTCTCCACCAGCGACATCGGCTGGGTAGTGGGCCACAGCTATATCGTCTACGGCCCGCTGATCGCCGGCATGGCCACGCTGATGTACGAGGGCCTGCCGACCCGCGGCATGGACGGCGAGCCCGACCCGGCGGTGTGGTGGCAACTGGTCGAAAAATACAAGGTTACGCGCATGTTCTCGGCGCCCACCGCGGTGCGGGTGCTGAAGAAATACGACGTCGCCCATCTGCGCAAGCACGACCTGTCCAGCCTCAAGGCGCTGTACCTGGCCGGCGAGCCGCTGGACGAGCCGACGGCGCAATGGATTTCCGATGGTCTGGGCGTGCCGATCATCGACAACTACTGGCAGACCGAAAGCGGCTGGCCGATCCTGACGATCGCCAACGGCGTCGAGAAGAAGCCGAGCAAATTCGGAAGCCCCGGCGTGCCGATGTACGGCTTCGACGTGCAACTCGTCGACGAGGTCACCGGCCTCTCGATGACCGAGCCCAACCGCAAGGGCGTGGTGGTCATCGAAGGCCCGCTGCCGCCGGGCTGCATGCAGACCGTGTGGCGCGACGACCAGCGCTTCGTCGACACCTACTGGAGGTCGATCCCCGGCCGGCTGGTCTACAACACCTTCGACTGGGGCCTGCGCGACCAGGACGGCTATTTCTTCATCCTCGGCCGCTCGGACGACGTGATCAACGTGGCCGGCCACCGGCTGGGCACGCGCGAGATCGAGGAATGCATTTCGGGCCATCCGCAGGTGGCCGAGGTGGCGGTGCTGGGCGTGGCCGACGCGCTCAAGGGCCAGGTGGCGATGGCGTTCGCGGTGCTGCGCGACGGCCGGCTGGCAGCCGACCCGGCGGCACGGCTGCGGCTCGAGGGCGAAATCATGCAGCGGGTGGACGGCCAGCTCGGCGGCGTGGCGCGGCCGGCGCGGGTCCTGTTCGTGGCGTTGCTGCCCAAGACGCGCAGCGGCAAACTGCTGCGCCGCGCAATGCAGGCCGTGTGTGAAGGACGCGACGCGGGCGACCTCACCACGTTGGACGATCCGGCCGCGCTGGATCAGATCCGCGACGCATTGGCCGCCCCCAAGCCCACTCCCGCCGCGGGGTAACCCTGGCGTTGCCCCAGGCTTTGCCGGGGCCGCGTCAAGGACTTTGGGCGTACAGTCAACACCCCGTCACACAGCCGCCGGACAGTGACGTTGCATTCGGTGGGATAATCCCGGATGTACTCGGCCCTTCCTGCCACAGTCGCATCCGCCAACCGGTCCAGCCGTGTCGCGGAAGGTTAATTAACAAGCTTTAACCAGCTAATGTTTCCCAGAGGGAAACGGAGGTCAGCGGAATATGAGTGAGACTTCTTCGGTCTACAGCGCCTACCAAGGCAATACCTATCTCTTCGGCGGCAATGCGCCCTATGTCGAAGAGTTGTACGAAAACTACCTGAGCAACCCCGGTAGCGTGCCCGACAACTGGCGCGACTACTTCGACGCGCTGCAAAACGTGCCCGCCGTCGACGGCAGCAATGCCAAGGACGTGCCGCACCTGCCGGTGATCAACGCCTTCGCCGACCGCGCCAAGCAGGGCCAGACCAAGGTCATCGTCGCCAGCGCCGATTCCGAAATGGGCCGCAAGCGCACCGCCGTGCAGCAGCTCATCGCCGCCTACCGAAACGTCGGTGTGCGCTGGGCCGATCTCGATCCGCTCAAGCGCACCGAGCGCGACAACATTCCCGAGCTCGAAGCCTCTTTCTACGGCTTTACCGATGCCGACCAGGAAACCGTGTTCAACACCAGTAACACGTTCTTCGGCAAGGAAACCATGTCGCTGCGCGACCTGATGAACGCGCTGCGCGAAACGTATTGCGGCACCATCGGCGCCGAATACATGTACATCAGCGACCAGAACAAGAAGCGTTGGTGGCAGCAGAAGCTTGAAGGCATTCGCAGCAAGCCCAATTTCTCGAAGGAAAAGAAGCTCCACATCCTCGACCGCATCACCGCGGCCGAAGGCCTGGAGCGTTTCCTGCACACCAAATACGTCGGCCAGAAGCGTTTCTCGCTCGAAGGCGGCGAGAGCTTCATCGCCTCGATGGACGAGCTGATCCAGATGGGCGGCGAAAAGGGCGTGCAGGAGATCGTCATCGGCATGGCCCACCGCGGCCGGCTGAACGTGCTGGTGAACTCGCTGGGCAAGGTACCCGCCGACCTGTTCGCCGAGTTCGACCACACCGCCCCTGAAGACCTGCCCTCCGGCGACGTGAAGTACCACCAGGGCTTCAGCTCCGACGTTTCCACCCCCGGCGGCCCGGTGCACTTGTCGCTGGCGTTCAACCCGTCGCACCTGGAAATCGTCAACCCCGTCGTCGAAGGCTCGGTGCGCGCCCGCATGGACCGCCGCGGCGATCCGTTGGGCAAGCAGGTGCTGCCGGTGCTGGTGCATGGCGACGCGGCCTTTGCCGGCCAGGGCGTCGTGATGGAAACCCTGGCGCTGGCCGAAACCCGTGGCTACTTCACGGGCGGCACGGTGCACATCGTGATCAACAACCAGATCGGCTTCACCACCAGCGACCCGCGCGACAGCCGCTCGACGCTGTATTGCTCCGACGTCGTCAAGATGATCGAGGCCCCGGTGCTGCACGTGAACGGCGACGATCCGGAAGGCGTGGTGCTGGCCACCCAGCTGGCGCTCGACTACCGCATGGAGTTCGAGAAGGACGTGGTGGTCGACATCATCTGCTTCCGCAAGCTGGGCCACAACGAGCAGGACACGCCCTCG
>JAQGMQ010000167.1 GCA_028292305.1 Rhodoferax sp. | reverse complement strand
CGCCAGATCGGCGACGTGCTGCTGACCACGCCGCTGGTGCACGCGGCACGGCTGCGCTGGCCCGAGGCGCGGATCGACGTGCTCGGCTTCAAGGGCACGCTCGGCATGCTGCGCACCAACACGGAGGTGAACGCGCTGGTCGAAACCTCGGCCCGCCTCGGCGTGGGTGGCTTCTGGCGGCTGCTGCGCCAGCTGTGGCGCCGCTACGACCTGGCGCTGGTGGCGCAGTCAAGCGACCGGGCGCATCTGATGGGCTGGGTGGCCGCGCCGCAGCGCACCGGCATCGTGCCCGCGGCGGGCAGCAGCACCTGGTGGAAGACACGGCTGCTGCGCCACGCCGTGGCCAGCCAGGGCGACGGCAGCGACATGCATGTGACGGTCGAAAAACTGGCCCTGCTGGCGCCCTGGATAGACGGCGCTCCGCCCGTGCCGCGGGTCATGCCGCCGCAGCCGGTGGCACTGCCGGAAGCCATCGCCAGCCAACTGCAGCCCGGCTGCATCGTGGTCCATGCGCCGTCGATGTGGGCTTACAAACAGTGGCCGCTGGCGCATTTCGCGGTGCTGGTGCAAGCGTTGCTGGCGCAAGGCCGGCAGGTGGTGCTGACCGGCAGCGCCAGTGCGCGCGACCAGGCATGTGTGGCGCCGCTCAAGCCGTTGGCGCCGGCACCGCAGCTGCTGGATGCCTCGGGCCAGCTCGACTTCGCCCAGCTCAGCGCCCTGCTCGCGCGGGCGGCGCTCTACATCGGGCCCGACACGTCGATCTCACACCTCGCGGCTGCGGTCGGCTTGCCGGTGATCGCCCTCTTCGGGCCGACCAATCCGCAGCGTTGGGCACCCTGGCCGGCCAAGGCCACGGCGCAACAGTTGTTCGAACGTTCGGCGTTGCTGCAGCAGGCCGGCAATGTGCGGCTGCTGCAGGGCCGGCAGGCTTGTGTGCCCTGCTCCCACGCAGGCTGCGACGACCATGTGGACAGCCGCAGCGACTGCCTGAACGACATCACGCCGGAGCGGGTGCTCGAACAGGTCGCTCTGGCGCTGCGCGATTCAAACTGAACCGACTGCGCCAGCCGACCAAGCCATTCAGGCCGGCTTGATCACCCCGCACAAAACCCGTGCGCCGGACATGCCGGCGGGGTTGGTCATGTAGTCGTCCGGGTCGGCATGCACCACCAGCGCGCGGCCCATGACCGACTGCGGACCCGCGGCGATGGTCACATAGGAATTCACATAACGCACGGCACCGCGGCCATCGGCTTCGACCACCAGGTTCGGCAGGTCGCCTGCGTGGTTGTGCGTGGGCGACTCGCCGGGCTGGCCGTGTTTGGCCGAGCCGCCCGGATCGAAGTGGCCGCCGGCCGCACCGAAGGCCACGGTCTGGCCGGTGGCCGCGTCGGGTGCGGGGGCGCACACGCCATTGGTGTGGATGTGGAAGCCGTGCACGCCCGGCTTGAGCCCGGTGGCGTTGATCACGATCTCGGTGGCGCCCTTGACCGAGTAGAGCGTCGCCTCGCCGGCCGGGGCGCCGGCCGCGGTCATCAGCTGCACCCGGGCCGCGGGCTCGGCGGCCGAGGCGCTGTTGGTGGCCCCGAGGTTCATCATCGAACAGCCACTGACGAGCTGGCCGATGGCCATCGCGCCAGCCAGCGGCCGCCAGGCGGAACCGGCCGCTGCGCGCAGGGTGACGCCCAGGTTGTCCGGCGCGTCAACACGTGAAGAGTTGGTTTTCATAAGGCGTGCTTCCAAGGGTGAAAGAGCGCCAGTGTCGTCAGATTGCGTGGCTTTGTCAGTAGGCGCAGGCCGCGTCACAGCAGCACGATGTCGTACTGTTCCTGCGCCATCGCGGCCTCGCTCTGCAGCGAGATCGGCTTGCCGATGAAGTCGCTGAGGCCAGCCAGGTGCTGGCTTTCTTCGTCGAGAAACAGCTCGATCACCTTGGGCGAGGCCACCACGCGGAACTCGCGCGGGTTGAACTGCCGGGCCTCGCGCAGGATCTCGCGCAGGATGTCGTAGGTCACGCTGCGCGCGGTCTTCACCGTGCCCTTGCCGGCGCAGATCGGGCACGGCTCGCAGAGCATATGGGCCAGCGACTCGCGGGTGCGTTTGCGCGTCATCTCCACCAGCCCCAGCGCCGAAAAGCTGCCGGCCGTGGTCTTCACGCGGTCGCGCGCCAGCTGCTTCCTGAACTCGGCCAGCACCATCTCGCGGTGGTCTTCGCGCACCATGTCGATGAAGTCGACGATGATGATGCCGCCCAGGTTGCGCAACCGCAGCTGCCGGGCGATGGCCTGGGTGGCCTCCAGGTTGGTCTTGAAGATGGTGTCGTCGAAATTGCGCGCACCGACGAAGCCGCCGGTGTTCACGTCCACCGTGGTCAGGGCCTCGGTCTGGTCGACGATCAGGTAGCCGCCCGACTTCAGGTCGACGCGTTTGCCCAGTGCCTTGGCCACTTCGTCGTCGATGGAAAACAGGTCGAAGATCGGCCGCTCGCCCTTGTAGTGCTGCAGCTTGCCCACGGCCGCCGGCATGAACTCGCGGCCGAACACCTGCAGCGCTTCGAACTGCTCGCGCGAGTCGAGGCGGATGGTCTGCGTCTGCTCGCCCACCAGGTCGCGCAGCACGCGGCGCAGCAGGTCCAGGTCCTGGTGCAGCAGCGAGGTGGCGGGCAGGCGCAGCGCGGCGCTCTTGATGCGCGCCCAGGTCTTGCGCAGGTAGGCGATGTCTTCGGCCAGCTCGGTGTCGGTGGCGTCTTCGCCGTTGGTGCGCAGGATGAAGCCGCCACCACTGCCGCCGTTGGCGGCGTCGCCCACCAAAGCCTGCAGCCGGCTGCGCAGGTCGTCGCGCTGGCTCGGCGGGATCTTCTGCGACACGCCGATGTGGTCGTCCTGCGGCAGGAACACCAGCAGCCGCCCGGCGATGCTGATCTGCGTCGACAGGCGCGCACCCTTGGTGCCGATCGGGTCCTTGATCACCTGCACCATCAGCGCCTGGCCTTCGAACACCTGTTTTTCGATGGGCACCTGCGGGGCCACCGGGCGCGGCAGGCCGCTCGCGTCGACCTCGGCCGGCTTGTGGCCGGTGAAGGGGGCCATCAGGTCGGCCACATGCAGGAAGGCGGCGCGCTCCAGGCCGATGTCAATGAACGTGGACTGCATGCCGGGCAACACCCGCACCACCTTGCCCAGGTAGACGTTGCCGACCAGCCCGCGCTCGAGGGTGCGTTCGATGTGCAGCTCTTGCACCGATCCGTGTTCCACCACCGCCACGCGGGTCTCCTGGGGCGACCAGTTGATGAGAATGTCTTGCTGCATGGCTGAGAATCTTCGTTGTTTTTCGAATGGGCGTACCGAAGTAGCTTAGCAGTCGGCGGGCGACTCTGTCGCCCCGGGCCCATCCCTGACATCCCGCACGCATCCCCCATCCACGCTGCGCGCAAACCGCGGCGCGGCTCCGGTCAGCCGATGGTCATCAGGCTGGCGTTGCCGCCGGCCGCGGCGGTGTTCACGCTCAGCGCCCGCTCCACCACCAGGCTTTCCAGCGGGATCGCCGCGTCACCGGGTGCGAAGCCGCGCACACCCACGATGGCGCCCGTGCGCCGGGCCAGCGTGTGCAGGGTGCGCTGCAGTGCCGCGGCGTCGCCATGTTGCAGCACGGCGTCGAAGTGCACCGTGGCCGCGGTCCAGTCCTGGGCCGTGGCGATCGACTGCTGCACTTCGGCCGGCAGCGACGCCAGCAAGGTCTCGGTGGCGGCGTCGGCCGGCCAGACGGCGCGGCTGCCCACGGCCAGCACCGCGGCCAGCTGCACCAGGCGGTCGGCCTCGGCGTCGGCCAGGTTCAGCACGGCCTCGCGCGGCAGCAGCGTGTAGACATTGCGCTCGCCGGTGGGGCCGACCAGCGTGCGCGCATGGCCGCTGCGCGACTGGCGCGCGAAGCGATCGCAGTCGGCGGCCAGGGCCACGCGGCCGTTGCGCCGGGCCCAGTCCTGCAACGCGGCCAGCGCGCCTTGCGGCTGCGTGGCCGAAGTCTCGCCACCCGGGTTGCCCGGATCGGCCACCACCAGCGCCCGCGCCATCACGTCGTCCGGGCGCCGGGCCAGCATGCGGTACATGTACAGCGGGCCGCCGGCCTTGGGGCCGGTGCCCGACAGGCCTTCGCCGCCGAAGGGCTGCACCCCCACCACCGCGCCGACCATGTTGCGGTTCACGTACACGTTGCCGGCCTTGGCGCTTTCGACCACCTGGGCGATCGTCTCGTCGATGCGGGTGTGCACACCCAGCGTGAGGCCGTAGCCGGTGTTGTTGATCTGGCCGAGCAGCGCGCCCAGCTCGCGCCGCTTGTAGCGCAACACATGCAGCACCGGCCCGAAGATTTCGCGCTGCAGCTCGGCCAGGTTGTCGAGTTCGATCAAGGTGGGCACGACGAAGGTGCCGTGTTGCGTGGCGTCGCCATGCACGCTGGCATCGCGCGCCTGGCGGAACACCTTGCGGCCGCGCTCGCGCATGCCGGCGACGTGGCGCTCGATGCCGTCGCGCGCCTCGGCGTCGATGACCGGGCCCACGTCCACCGCCAGCAGCGCCGGGTTGCCGATGCGGCTCTCGGCCATCGCGCCCTGCAGCATGGCGATGACGCGGTCGGCCACTTCGTCCTGCACACACAAAACACGCAAGGCCGAGCAGCGCTGGCCTGCGCTGTCGAAGGCCGAGGCCACCACGTCGGTGACCACCTGCTCGACCAGCGCCGACGAGTCGACGATCATCGCGTTCTGGCCACCGGTTTCGGCGATCAGCGGCACGGGTTTGCCGTCGGCACCCAGGCGGTCGGCCAGGGTTTTCTGCAGGATGCGCGCGACCTCGGTCGAGCCGGTGAACATCACGCCCTGCACCCGCGTGTCGCCCACCAGCGCCGCGCCCACCGTCTCGCCACGGCCGGGCAGCAACTGCAGGGCCGCGCGTGGCACACCGGCCCACCACAGCAGGCGCACCGCTTCGGCCGCCACCAGCGCGCTCTGTTCGGCCGGCTTGTCCAGCACCGGGTTGCCGGCGGCCAGCGCCGCGGCCAACTGGCCGACGAAGATCGCCAGCGGGAAGTTCCAGGGGCTGATGCAGACCATCGGGCCGAGCGGCTGGTGCGTGCCGGCCGCGAAATCGGTGCGCGCCTGGGCCGCATAGAAACGCAGGAAGTCGGCGGCCTCGCGCACCTCGGCGATGCCGTTGGCGTAGGTCTTGCCGGCCTCGCGGGCCAGCAGGCCGAGCAGGCGCGGCAGGTTGGCCTCCAGCGACGCGGCAGCGGCATCGAGATGGGCCGCGCGTTCGGCCGGCGCCGTGGCGGCCCAGGTCGGCGCGAAGGCCACCGCCTCGGCCATGGCGGCGGCCACGTCGGCCAGCGTGGCCTCGGTCACCTGGCCGACCACGTCGCGCTGGTCGGCCGGGTTCAACACGGCCTGGGCCTGGGCGCCTGGTGCCACCGCAGCCGCAAGCATCGGCCCGGCGCTCCACGGCTCGGCCGCCGAGCTGCGCAGCGCCTCGCCCAGCAGGCGCAGGCTGTCGTCGTTGGCCAGGTCCAGCCCGCGCGAGTTGGCCCGCGCCGCGCCGTACAGCGCCAGCGGCAGCGGAATCGACGCATGCGGCAGGCCCACCGCGCCCTCCTTGCGCGCCATGTGTTCCACCGTGGCCACCGGGTCTTCGACCAGCACGTCGATGCCGATGGTCGGATCGGCGATGCGGTTCACGAACGAGGTGTTGGCGCCGTTCTCCAGCAGCCGGCGCACCAGGTAGGCCAGCAGCGTTTCATGCGTGCCCACCGGCGCGTAGATGCGGCACGGCCGGTTGAGTTTGCCGAGTTCGATGGCGCCCACCACCTGTTCGTACAGCGGCTCGCCCATGCCGTGCAGGCACTGGAATTCATACTGGCCCGGCGTGTAGGCGGCCGGGTCGGCCATCTCGTAGATCGCCGAGAGCGTGTGGGCGTTGTGCGTGGCGAACTGCGGATACACCGCATCCGGCGCGGCCAGCAGCTTGCGCGCGCAGGCCAGGTACGACACGTCGGTATAGGCCTTGCGCGTGAACACCGGATACCCGTCGAGGCCGTCGATCTGGGCGCGCTTGATCTCGCTGTCCCAATAGGCGCCCTTGACCAGCCGCACCATCAGCCGGTGGCCGCTGCGCCGGGCCAGGTCGACCACGTAGTCGATGGCAAAAGGGCAACGCTTCTGGTAGGCCTGAATGACGAAACCGATGCCGTTCCACCCCGCCAGTTTCTCCTCGAAACACAGCTTCTCGAGCAGGTCGAGCGACAGCTCGAGCCGGTCGGCTTCTTCGGCGTCGATGTTGATGCCGATGTTGTACTTGTGGGCCAGGAGCGTCAGGTCGCGCAGTGTCGGATACAGCTCGGCCATCACGCGGCTGTGCTGGGCGCGCACATAACGCGGGTGCAGCGCCGAGAGCTTGATCGAGATGCCCGGGCCCTCGTACACGCCGCGCCCGGCCGAGGCCTTGCCAATGGCGTGGATGGCCTGTTCATACGACTGTCGATACCGTTCGGCATCGTGTGCCGTCAGCGCGGCCTCGCCCAGCATGTCGTACGAATAACGGAAACCTTCGGCCTCGAGCTTCTTCGCGTGGTCGAGCGCCTGGGCGATGGTTTCGCCGGTGACGAACTGCTCGCCCATCATGCGCATGGCCATGTCCACGCCCTTGCGGATCAGCGGCTCGCCGCCCTTGCCGATGAGCCGGGTGAGCGTGGTCGACAAGCCCGATTCGCTGTGCGTGGCCACCAGCTTGCCGGTGAGCAACAGGCCCCAGGTGGCGGCGTTGACGAACACCGACGGGCTGCGGCCCGCATGCGACTGCCACTGGCCGTTGGCGATCTTGTCGCGGATCAACGCGTTGCGCGTGGCCACGTCGGGGATGCGCAGCAGCGCCTCGGCCAGGCACATCAGCGCCACGCCTTCCTGCGACGACAGCGCGTATTCCTGCAGCAGCCCCTGCACCAGGCCCGCGCGGCCGGCAGCGTTCTTGCGGTTGCGCAATTGGCCGGCGATGCGGTGCGCCAGCGCCTGGGCCTTGGCGGCGATGGCGGGCGGCAGGCGCGCGGCGTCCAGCAGCGGCGGCAAGGCTTCGGGCTCGGGCCGGCGGTAGGCGGCGGTGACGCGGGCGCGCAGGGGCGGCACCTCGGTCGGGGCGGCCAGGGCATCGGCGAAATCAGCGAACGGATCGAAGGAGGCGGCGGTGGCTGGCGAAGCGGCGGTTGGCGTGGCAAGAGCGGTCATTTCTGGTCCCGATTGGTGAATCACGCAATCATGCCGAAACCAATGACTTATTTTTCTCTAAATTTTTTAGTCTTCATAGATTTAAAAACCATGCACGCCGGTACACCCGCAGACTCGCACCTCAAAACCCGTACAACGCCGCCGGATTGCGCACCAGCACCTGCATGCGCAGGGCCTCGTCGGGCAACCACCGCGCAATGGCATCCGTCAGCACGCCGTGCGGCATGTCGCGGTAACGGCTGACCTCGTGCGCCTGCTTGCCCGGCTCGCGGTCGGTGTGCGGCCAGTCGCTGCCCCACAGCAGGCGCTCGGGCGCCGCCGCCACGAAGGCCGCGGCCCAGGCGTCGACCAGGGCCGTGTCGGGCGCGCCGTTGGCCGCCATGCGGTACGGCGCCGACAGCTTCACATAGGCGTTGCCGGCGCGCAGCAGGTCCAGCACGGCGGTGGCGCGGGCGTCGGTGTGCGGTGTTTCGGCGGGCAACATCGCGAAGTGGTCCAGCACCACCGGCACGGCCAGCCGGGCGATGTGCGGTGCGGCGGCCGCCACCGTGTCGAGCGCGGCATAGATCTGCAGATGCCAACCCAGCGGCGCAATGCGTTCGGCCCATTGCGCGAGGCTCCGGCCCACGGCCGCCGCGTCGCGGATGCCCGCACTCTCCACGTTGATGCGCAGGCCGCACACGCCGCGGGCATGCATCGCGCGCAGGCTGGCGTCACCGGCGTCACTGGCGGCAGGGTCGACCACGGCGATGCCGCGGCCGGCGCCTTGCAGGCGATCGAGGCTGTCGAGCATGCAGCGGTTGTCGGTGCCGTAGACGCTGGGTTGCACGATCACCGCCCGCGCCAGCCCGTTGCGCGCCAGGTGCGTCCGCAGATCCTCATGCGTGGCCACCCCGGGCGTGTAGTGCCGCGCGTCCACCATCGGGTAGTCGGCACGCGGGCCGATCACATGCACATGGCAGTCGCAGGCGCCGGCCGGCAACAGGCTCACCGGTTGCGCCATGCTTCAGGCCTCCAGCAGACGCCGTGCGAACGCCTGGCCGGTCTCGGCCGTACCCAGCCGGCCGCCCACGTCGCGCGTGGCTTCCTGCGCGGCCACGGCGGCCACGGTGGTGTCGGCGATGGCCTGGCCCGCGGCCACAAAGGCCGGCAAGTTCTTCCGCTGGCCGTACCAGCCGAGCAGTTGCCCCGCCGACAGAATCAACGAGAAGGGATTGGCGATGTTGCGGCCCGCGATGTCTGGCGCCGAGCCGTGCGCGGCCTGGCCCATGGCGTGCTCGCGGCCGGCGTTGAGCGATCCGCCCAGGCCCAGGCTGCCCGAGAGTTCGGCCGTCAGGTCGGACAGGATGTCGCCGAACATGTTGGTGGTGACGATCACGTCGAAACGCTGCGGCGCACGCACCACGTGGGCCATCATCGCGTCGACGATGAAGTCGTCCACGGTGACCTCGGGGAACTCCTTCGCCACCAGCCGGCACTGGTCGAGGAACATGCCGTCGCCGATCTTCAGCACGTTGGCCTTGTGCACCAGGCTCACATGGCGGTTGCGCGTCATGGCCAGCGCGAAGGCCGAGCGCGCGATGCGTTCGCAGCACTGGCGCGTGATGCGGCGCAGCGAGATCACCACATCGGGCGTGATCAGCATTTCGCTGCCGCCGGACTCGACGTTGCGGTCGGCGTAGAAGCCTTCGGTGTTCTCCCGCACCACCACCAGGTCGAACGGCTCGACCCGCGTGGGCACACCGGGAAAGGTGCGCGACGGCCGGATGTTGGCGTAGAGGTCGAGCTCCTTCCTGAAAAACTTGGAAGGGTTGATCTCGCCCTTGGCCTCGTCCTTGAAGTCGTAGGTGGCCATCGGGCCGAGCATCAGGCCGTCGGCCGCCTTGACCTTGTCGAGCAGCGCGGTGGTCACCGTGGCGCCGTGGCGTTGCAGGCTTTCGTGGCCGGCGATGTCATGGTCCATGTCAAGATCGAGCTTGAAACGGCGCGACGCCGCATGCAATACGTCAACGGTGGCTGACATGCATTCCGGGCCGATGCCATCACCGGGCAATACAACGATTTTCATGGCTGGGTCTTTCAATATTTGATTATTGCCGCTTCATTCGGCCTGCACGCCGGCGGCCTTGACCAGGCCGGCGTATTTCTTGACTTCGGTCTGCACGTAGCTGGCAAACTGCGCCGGCGTGCCCGGCTCGATGCTGCTGCTGTCGGCGTCGAAGCGGGCGCGGATCTCGGGGTCGAGCAGGATCTTGTTGACCTCGCGGTTCAGCAGTTCGACGATGGCGTCGGGCGTGGACTCGGGTGCAAAGAAGCCGCCCCAGAGGCTGAAGCTGAAGCCCGGCAACACCACCTCGGCCACGGTCGGCGTCTGCGGCAGCGCCGAGATCCGCTTCGGCGTGGACACCGCCAGCGCCTTGACCTTTCCGCCCTTGATGTGCGGCATCACCGCCGACGCGCTCGAGAAGAAGAACTGCACCTGGCCGCCGATCAGGTCGGTCATGGCCTGGCCCGCGCCCTTGTACGGCACATGGACCATTTCGGTCTTGGTGCCGATGGCCAGCGCCGCGCCGGCCAGATGGCCCGGCGTGGCCGTGCCCGACGAGCCGTACGACACGCTGCCCGGCTTGGTCCTGGCCAGTTGCACCAACTCGGCCAGCGTGTTGTAGGGGGCGTTGGCCGGCGCCGCCATCACCAGCGGCGCGTCGCCCACCAGGGCCACGGGCTTGAAATCCTTGATGGCGTCATAGCCGGGGCTCTTCATCACCGAGCCATTCACCGCGATCTCGCCAGTCTGGCCCAGCATCAGCGTGTAGCCGTCGCCCTTGGCCTTGGCCACCATGCGCGCGCCGAGCGCGCCGGTGGCGCCGGGCCGGTTGTCAACGATGACTGACTGCTTCAGCACGCGGCCGAGGCGCTCGCCCACCAGCCGGGCAAACACATCGCCCTGCCCACCCGGCGCATACGGCACGATCACGGTGATGGGGTGCGAGGGGTAGTCGCTTTGGGCCCAGGCGCCGGCCGTCATGCCGGCCAGGCCCAGCCCCACGCCGGACAGCAACAGGTGGCGGCGTGCCAGGTCGATGGGATGGGTGGGATGGATGGAAGTGTTCATCGCGGTTCTTTGTTTGAAGACTTGGGCGGCCGGCTCAGCGCAGCTGCATGGCCGAGCTCTTGACCACGTTGCGCCACAGCGCGAGTTCCTTGTCCAGCTCGGTGCGGAAGGCTGCCGGCGTCAGGCGGATCGGGTCGGCACCCTCGGTGACCAGCCGGCCCTTGACCGGGTCCACGGCCGCGGCTTCGTTGACCGCGCGGTTCAA
>JAQGMQ010000140.1 GCA_028292305.1 Rhodoferax sp. | reverse complement strand
GCCCGCACCGAAGTGCTGGCCAAGGCGCGTGCCGAAAAGGTCAAGGCGGTGGACGCCGAGCCGGGCGACGGCTGCACCGGCGCGCTGGTGCTGCCGGAAAGGTCGGCCAACGGCAACCTGCTGCACGGCCAGAACTGGGACTGGCGCGCCGAGTGTGTCGAGACCTCGATCGTGCTGCGCGTGCGCAATGACGACGGCCCGGATTTCCTGACCTTCGTCGAGGCTGGCGGCCTGGCCCGCAGCGGCTTCAACAGCGCGGGCGTGTCCATCACCGCCAACTACCTGGAGTCGGACCGCGACTTCACCCAGCTCGGCGTGCCGCTGTCGCTGATCCGCCGCAAGGTGCTGGAGCAGCAGCAGTTTTCGCTGGCGATGAAGGCCGTGGCGACCACGCCGAAATCGTGCTCGAACAACATCATGCTGGGCATGGCGCAGGGCTTCGGCATCGACTTCGAATGCACGACGAATGAAGCCTTTCCGATCTACCCTGGCGACGACCACCTGATCGTGCACGCCAACCACTGGACGAGCCCGGTGGCGCTGGGCAAGCTGATCGACGGCGGCATCGCCAATTCGCCGGACAGCCACTACCGCGACTGGCGCGTGCGGAAGCTGCTGAACCAGAAAGACAAGCTCGGCCGCGAGGATTTGCGTGCCGCGTTCTTCGACGATTTCGGCACGCCCTATGCCGTGTGCCGCCCGCCGCGGCCAGGCAGCAACGACAACCTGTCGGCCACCGTGGCGATGGTGATCATGGAGCCGGCGGTGGGCGAGATGGACGTGACGCCGCTACCCGCGCGCAACCGCGTCTACACCCGCTACAGCCTGGGCGGCGAGCCGCAAGTCATCGCCGACTGACTCTGGCCACGGCTCAGAATTTGCCGTGCCGCAAATAAGCCTCCTGCGGGTCGACGCCCTGCAGGATGGCGGTGCGCACCAGGTTCTCCTTGCCCATGGCCTCCTCGGCCAGTTGGACGATGTGTTCGGCCTGGTCCTTCGGCAGGCGGATCATGCCGTCCAGATCGCCGAGCACGTAGTCGCCCGGGTGGATCACCACGTCGCCGATCGTTACCGGCACGTCGAAGGCTTCCGGCAGCCAATGGCTCACGATGTCGCGCGGCGTGAAGTAGCGGTGCCAGACCTGCAGCCCCATGTCGATGATGAACTCGGAATCACGCAGGCCACCATCGGCCACCACGCCACGCACGCCGCGGAACTTCAGCGTCTCGGCCGACAGCTCGCCCATGTGCGCCACGGTGGAATCGTTGGGCTGGATCAGCAGCACGTGGCCGGGCTTGGCCTTGGAGAGCAGCCCCGTCCAGGCCAGCAGGGTGGTGTGTGCGTCGGCGCTGGTGTCGACCTTGCCGCTGACGGTGAACACCGGGCCGCAGAGCTTCTGCCGCGGGATCAGCGGGCGCAGGCTGGTCGGCAGGGTGAAGTTCTTCAGGCCCTGGGCACGCATGACATCGTGCAACACACCGGAATAGGTTTTTTCGAGGCGGGCGATGAGGGGGTCGTTGGCTGGCATGGAGGGCGTCCTTTGCTGCGGTGGAAATCCGCAATGTGCCGCCAATGCCGTGCCTCGTCAATCTGGTCAACATGGTTGACAACCGCCTGCACGCTTCCGGTCTAGATCGTCAACAGCGCGATGTAAGCCGGGTAGCTGAAGTTGCGGTTTGTCTTCTGGCCGGTCATTTCGGTCACGATGCCCAGATCCTCCAGCGCCTTGATCGCGGCGCTCGCGGTTGGGAATGTCGTGCCGAGTTTTTGACGCACGCGCTCGGTGGTGAAGCGCGGCATGAGCGGTAATATTTCGAACAGGCGGTAGGCTGCCGGTCCGGCTTTTGGGCTGGCGAGGAGGCGACGCCGGTCGGCGGCGACCAGGCTCGCGACCGCGACGATGCCACGCTCCGCATCGGTGGCAGCCGCCACCACGCCTTCCAGGAAAAATGCGACCCAGCCTTCCCAATCCCCGTGGCTGCGTACGCTCGACAGGCGACCGTAATACTCCGCCTGATGCTGCTTTAAGTAGCCGCTGAGGTACATCAGCGGTTGTGGCAACAACGCCCAATGTTCGAGCAACGCGGCGATAAGCAGACGGCCAATGCGGCCGTTGCCATCAAGGAAAGGGTGAATGGTTTCGAATTGTGCGTGCAGCAGCGCGATCTTGACCAACGGCGGCAAGTCTGGTCGTGACTCTTCATGGATGAAGCGCTCTATGTCGCTGAGCAGCCCCGGCACACTGGCCGCTGGTGGCGGCACAAAAACGGCGTTGCCAGGACGGGTGCCACCGATCCAGTTTTGCGATTGGCGCAGGGCACCGGGCTGCTTGCCGGCTCCACGCGCGCCATCGAGCAGCAAACGGTGGGCATCGCATAACAGACGCACGCTGATGGGCAAACCATTGGGGTCGCGCAGGTTGTCCTGTACCAAGCGGAAGGCGCGCAGGTAGTTGGTAACTTCTTCCACGTCGTCGGTGTTGCCCACCGCAAGGCCGGCCTCTTCATCGAAAAGATCGACCAGCGTGGCCTGCGTGCCTTCGATTTGAGAGGTCAGCAGGGCTTCTTTGCGGATGGCGCTGTAGAGCAGCCACTCTACCGATGGAACCAATTCCGATACGCCCGACAAGCGGGCCAGCGTCAACTCGGCATCACGGTTCAATTGAAGG
>JAQGMQ010000138.1 GCA_028292305.1 Rhodoferax sp. | reverse complement strand
AGCCGTAGCGCATCATCACCGGCAACGAGATCATGGCCATGGCGATCACCTGGCCGGCCACAGTGCCGGTGATGGCGCCGAGGATGAAGCCGACGATGATTACCGAATAGCCCAGGCCGCCCTTGATCGGGCCGAACAGCTGGCCCATCGAATCGAGCATGTCCTCGGCCAGGCCGCATTTTTCGAGTACCGCGCCCATCAGCGTGAAGAACGGGATCGCCAGCAGCAGGTCGTTCGACAGGATGCCGAACACATTGAGCGGCAGGTTGGCCATGAAACCGGCCGGGAACCAGCCCATCTCGATGGCGAAGAAGCCACTGAGCAGGCCGAGCGCGGCCAGAGAGAACGCGACCGGAAAACCGATCAGCATGATTACCACGAGCCCCGCGAACATCACGGGGGCAAAGTTTTCCATCAACATCTTTTTATCCTGCGGAGCGGGGCGTGACTACGACGAGAGGGCGGGCGAGAGCGGACGAGCAGGCGTTCATTGCACCGGCTTCTCGTAATGCGTGTCCATCTGGATCAGCCCCTTGAGGTAGGCGATGCGCTTCACGATCTCGGACACGCCCTGGAGGAACATGGCCCCGAAGCCGACCGGCATCAACAGCGCCGCGGGCCAGCGGATCAGGCCGCCGATGTTGCCCGACATCTCGCCGGTGCGCAGCATGCCCAGGAAGAACGGCAAGGTCAGGTAGAACATCAGGCCCATCACCGGCAACAGGAAAATCAGCAGGCCGAAAATGTCGACATACACCGGGCCATTGCCCTTGAGGCGGCCATAGAGGATGTCGACCCGCACGTGTTCGTTGTACTTCAGCACCACGGGGGCGCCGAGCATCACGGTGGTGGCGAACATGTACCACTGGATCTCGAGCCAGCCGTTGGAGCTGACGTCCAGGCCGTAACGCACGAAGGCGTTGCCGGCCGAAATCAGCGAGGCCAGCAACACGGCCCAGGCGGCGAACTTGGCCAGCTGGCTGCTGATCCAGTCGACCGCGTAGGCGAATTTAAGGAGTGCGGACAAGGTATGTCTCCGGAAAACGGGTAAAAGTCAGGCTGGAGCGGCGACGAAACGAAGCCGCGAAGGCAGGCCGCAAAACAGGCGCAAAACAGGCGCAAAACAGGCGCGAAACCAGGCTGCACAAGCGCCGCAACGCCTTCCAAAATCCAGGAAATCCCTGGCTCACGCAGGCGTGGCGCGTACTTGCAAGCAAACGTCAGATGATAACCTTGGCCAATGCGCGCACCGGCCGCGGGCGGCACGGAAAGCCTTGGGTTTACCCTTGGCGCGCGTTCTTCTATGCTCGGGGCTCCGCCTCATTTGCTGTCACCGCAGTTGTTCTTCGAAACCAGCATGTCCACCCATCCTTTGTCCGTCACACCAGCGTCCATCGACTCGCCCGACATGCGCCGGGCTGGCCGCGACCTGCTGTCGCTGGCGCTGATGGACGCGCGCAACCACACGCTGCACCTGCTCGACCAGTTCGAGTCGGCCGCGCGGCGCCCGGGTGGCGAGGCCGACGCGCCTGCGGGTGGGCACCTCGAGCCGCTCTGGCTGGCCGGCCACGTGGGCTGGATGGCCGAGGCCTGGCTCGGCCGCAACACACAACGCGCGCTCGGTACGGCCTGCCCGTCGCAGCCCACCCGCCTTGCGTCCATCGAGCCCCATGCCGACCGCTGGTGGAACCCGGAGCAGCTGCAGCGGCCCGCGCCCAACCTGTCGACGACCAAGGGTTTCCTGCTCGAGACGCTCGAGAGCACGCTGGAGCTGCTCGAGAAAACCCCCGACCAGGACGAGCCGCTCTACTTCTACCGGCTGGCTTTGTTCCATGAGGACCTGCGCGGCGAACAGCTCATCACGCTGGCCCAGTCGCGCGGCCTGCCGCTGGCGATGGCGCTGCCCACCGGGGCGCACCTGCGCGAGCCGCTGCTGTTGCCGGCGACGCGCTGGGCGCTGGGCTCGGAGCCTGGCGGTTTCGTGTTCGACAACGAGAAGTGGGCCCATGACGTGTCGATTCCCGAATGCGAGATCGACGCCCAGCCCGTCACCTGGGCGCAGTACGTGGAATTCGTGGATGACGGCGGCTACGACAACGCCGCCTGGTGGCAGCCTGAAGGCTGGGACTGGCTGCAGGCCGAGGCCGCCTCGGCCGGGCGCCGTGGCCCGCGTTATGTGGAGCACATCGGCGTGGCCAGCGGCGCGGTGATGCAGACGCGCTTCGGCACGTCGGTGCGCATGGCGGGCAACCAGACGGCCAGCCACATGAGCTGGTGGGAAGCCGATGCCTGGTGCCGCTGGGCCGGCCGGCGTCTGCCCAGCGAAGCCGAATGGGAAATGGCCGCCATGACCGCCGTGCGCCGCGGCTTCCGCTGGGGCGACGTGCACGAGTGGACGGCCAGCAGCTTCCGGCCCTGGCCGGGTTTCAGCACCGACCCGTGGACGGGTTATTCGACGCCGTGGTTCGGCCGTGCCCGCGTGCTGCGCGGCGCCTCGTTCGCCACGCGGGCACGCATGAAACACCCGAAGTTTCGTGGCTTCGCCTTGCCCGGCGACGATGTGCGTTTCGTCGGCTTTCGCTCCTGCGCGGTGTGAGTCTGCGATGGTGGGTGGCGCCATTGCGCGCACCGTGGGTCTAAGGGTTTCTCTGGATGATTTAGGATGGCTGCGGCGCTTCGCGGCGTAGGATGCACCGCGATGATCGCCCGGCTGCCTTGCCGTCCCTTTTCGCCATTTTTGCCCTTTTCAAAGTCTGAGCCCGCCATGTCCGAACCCCAGTTGCACCATGTTGTCTGTCCAGGCGCCAGCGCCAAGAATGCCGCGGACGACAACGCCGGGCACCGCATGGCCTACTGGCAGTGGGGCGACGCGCAGAACCCGCACGTGATCGTGTGTGTGCACGGCCTCACCCGCCAGGGCCGCGACTTCGACGTGCTGGCCGGCGCCCTCAGCCGCCATGCCCGCGTGATCTGCCCCGACGTGGTGGGCCGCGGCCAGAGCGACTGGCTGAAAGACCCGAAGGGCTACCAGATTCCCCAGTACGCCGCCGACATGCTGGCCCTGCTGGCCCAACTGCACCAGGAGTCGCCAATCACGACGCTCGACTGGGTCGGCACCAGCATGGGTGGGCTGATCGGGCTGGCGGTGATCGGCACGCCGGGTCTGCCGCTGCCCGTGCCGGTGCGCCGGCTGGTGCTCAACGACGTGGGTCCGGCACTCGAGTGGACCGCCTTGCAGCGCATCGGCGGCTACCTGGGCCATACCGGCCGCTTCGACAGCCTGCAGCACGCCGCCGATGCGATGTGGGCCATCTCCAGCAGTTTCGGTCCGCACACGCCGGCGCAATGGCTGGGCCTGTCGCGCCACATGGTGCGGCCGCTGCATGCCGAAGGCGGCGTGCCCTCGGCCTTGCCGACCGAAAGCGCCGGGCCGTTCACGCTGCATTACGACCCGGCCATGGCCGAGCCGTTTCGCGGCGTGACCGAAGAAGGCACGGCGCAAGGCGAGCTGGCGCTGTGGAAGATGTACGACCAGGTGGCGGCGCAGACCTTGCTGCTGCGCGGCGCGCAGTCCGACCTGCTGTCGGCAGCCACGGCCCATGCCATGGCGCAACGCGGGCCGAAGGCGCGTCTCGTCGAGTTCAACGGCGTCGGCCACGCGCCCACGCTGGTGGCCGACGAACAGGTGGCTGCCGTCACCGCGTTCCTGGCGGACGGGCCGCCGCTCGACCCCGCGCGATCCTCGCGTTCCGCATGAAGCATTCGCTCGCGCCCGCACCCGACACCGATCCCGCTGCGCTTTCCGTCGATCCCGCGGCCGGCCTGATCGTGGCCGCGGCAGGTCATCAGGGGCCTGAACTTGCGCTGGCCCGAGCCCGCGGTTTCGCCGAGCCGCTGATCGCCGAAGAAACGCTGGACTCCGGCGAAAACACCCTGGCCCACGCCGACGCCGTGGCCGCCATCCTGCGCGACGTGGGCGGCTCCGAAGCCATGCAGGCCGCCAGTTACCTGGTGCATGCCTGCGTGCACCTGAACAAGCCGCGCGAAGTCATCGCCAAGGCTTTCGGCGAAAACTTTGCCGCGCTGGCGGTGGAGACCACGCAGCTGATGCGGGTGCAGCGGCTGTCGCGCGGCGCCGCGCATTCGGCGCACCTGGTGGACGACCCGGCGGTGCAGACCGA
>JAQGMQ010000930.1 GCA_028292305.1 Rhodoferax sp. | reverse complement strand
TTCACCAGCTTCTTGCGCTTGGCCTCGGAGGTGGTCTCCTTCAGCTCGGCGCGCAGGCGCACGCCGTCCTTGGCCATCTCCATGCCATGCAGGATCTCCTTCACGGCCTCGGCACCGATGCCGACGCGGAAGGCGTCCTCGCCGAACTCGTCCTGCTTGGAGACGAACTGGTCCTCGTTCAGCAGCGAATGCAGCTTGAGGTCCGTCAGGCCGGGCTCGAGCACCACGTAGGACTCGAAATACAGAACCTTCTCCAGTTCCTTCAGAGTCATATCGACCATCAGGCCGACGCGGCTCGGGAGGGACTTCAGGAACCAGATGTGCGCGACGGGCGCCGCCAGCTCGATATGGCCCATGCGCTCGCGCCGGACCTTGGCGAGCGTCACCTCGACGCCGCACTTCTCGCAGACGATGCCGCGGAACTTCATCCGCTTGTACTTGCCGCACAGGCACTCGTAGTCCTTGATCGGGCCGAAGATGCGGGCGCAGAACAGCCCGTCCCGCTCCGGCTTGAAGGTGCGGTAGTTGATCGTCTCGGGCTTCTTGATCTCGCCATAGGACCAGGAGCGAATCTGCTCCGGCGACGCCATGGAGATCTTGATCTGGTCGAAAGTCATCGCCTGGCCGGTCTGGCCCAGGATCTTCATCAGCTCGTTCATGCCGCCTCGCTCTCCGCCCGGCGCTTGCGCCGGGCCATGCATGGGGGAGGACGGGGTGCGTCAGGCACCCCGTCCGTCATACTCAGGACCCGCGGTTTTCCAGGTCCACGTTCAGGCCGAGCGACTTGAGCTCCTTGACCAGAACGTTGAAGCTTTCCGGGATGCCGGCCTCGAAGCTGTCCTGATCGCGGACAATCGCCTCGTAGACCTTGGTGCGGCCGGACACGTCGTCCGACTTCACCGTCAGCATCTCCTGCAGCGTATAGGCCGCGCCATAGGCCTCGAGCGCCCAGACCTCCATCTCGCCGAAGCGCTGTCCGCCGAACTGGGCCTTGCCGCCCAGCGGCTGCTGCGTGACCAGCGAGTAGGGGCCGATCGAACGCGCGTGGATCTTGTCGTCCACCAGGTGGTGCAGCTTCAGCATGTAGATGTAGCCGACGGTCACCTTGCGCTCAAAGAGCTCGCCCGTGCGGCCATCGACCAGCTGCATCTGGCCGGAGGTGTCGAGCCCGGCCTTCGTCAGCATCTCCTCGATGTCCGAGATGCGCGCACCGTCGAAGACCGGTGTCGCGATGGGGATGCCCTTCTTCAGGTTATCGGACAGCTCGATCAGCTGGTCCTCGCTCATCGGAAGGATGTCGCGATCGAAGATCTCGTCGCCGTAGATGTCCTTCAGCTTGGCCAGCAGCTCCTCGCGGACCGCGGACGAACGGCGGAAATCCTCCACCAGCTCGCCCACCTCGCGGCCGAGATTGGCGCAGGCCCAGCCCAGGTGCGTCTCCAGGATCTGACCGATGTTCATGCGCGAGGGCACGCCCAGCGGGTTCAGCACGAGGTCGACCGAGGTGCCGTCCTCGAGGAACGGCATGTCCTCCACCGGCACCACGCGCGAGACCACGCCCTTGTTGCCATGGCGGCCGGCCATCTTGTCGCCCGGCTGCAGCTTGCGCTTCACCGCAACGAAGACCTTGACCATCTTCATCACGCCCGGCGGCAGCTCGTCACCGCGCTGCAGCTTCTCGACCTTCGACTCGAAGCGCTTCTGCAGCCGCTCGACGGCGGCGTCGAACTCGCGCTTCAGCGCCTCGATCTCGACCATCGCCGCATCGTCGGTCACCGCGATCTGGCGCCAGGTCGCCTTGGCAAACTGCTCCAGGATCTCGTCGGTCACCGGCGTGCCGGCCTTGACGCCCTTGAAGCCGCCGCTGGCCTTGCGGTTCAGCAGCCGCTCGCGGAGCCGGCCGTAGAAGCTGCGCTCCTGGATGGCCCGCTCGTCGTCGCGGTCCTTGGCCAGGCGCTCGATCTCCGAGCGCTCGATCGCCATGGCGCGCTCGTCCTTGTCCACGCCGCGGCGGGAGAAGACGCGCACGTCCACGATCGTGCCCGAGACGCCGGGCGGCAGGCGCAGCGAGGTGTCGCGAACGTCGGACGCCTTCTCGCCGAAGATGGCGCGGAGGAGCTTCTCCTCCGGCGTCATCGGGCTTTCGCCCTTCGGCGTCACCTTGCCGATGAGGATGTCGCCGGGGTGAACCTCGGCGCCGACATAGACGATACCGGCCTCGTCGAGGTTGCGGAGCGCCTCTTCACCCACATTCGGGATGTCGCGGCTGATCTCCTCCTGGCCGAGCTTCGTGTCGCGCGCCATCACTTCGAATTCTTCGATGTGGATGGAGGTGAACACGTCATCGCGGTCGATGCGCTCGGAGATCAGGATGGAGTATTCGAAGTTGTAGCCGTTCCAGGTCATGATCGCGCAGAGCTCGTTGCGGCCCAGCGCCAGCTCGCCGAACTCGGTCGACGGACCGTCGGCGATCACGTCGCCGATGTTGATCACCTCGCCCACCTTCA
>JAQGMQ010000081.1 GCA_028292305.1 Rhodoferax sp. | reverse complement strand
ATGGGAGTCTCCTTGTGGTTGATCGATGCTAGTTTATGCAAGCTCATTCAACTCATCCGCGAACAGCCCGGCCTGCACCAGCATGCCGCGTCGGATGGGCTCGAACACAGTCGTTGGGAAGTCTTTGGGCAGCGTTGCCGCTACTTGGTCGAGCGCATGCGGCACCTGCAGCACCAGCGCCACCATCTGGTCGAAAGCGCCGGGCACGCCGCTCTGCAGCGCCAGCTGCAGCCAATGCCGGGTGCGGATTTCATGCAGATGGTAGTGCGCGTTCTTGCCGCGCACGGCCATGGCCAGCTTGGCGCGGCGCGGGTGGATCTCGTTCGGCCCGGTGCCGATGATCGGCCAGGCCGAGAGCACGTCGTACAGCGGCGTGAGCCGGTAGCCACCGCCACGCTGCAGGAAGATGGAAAAGTTCTTGGCGTGGCCATCGGTGGCGGCCATCAGCCAGAAGGCGAGCTGGGCCTGGATGAACACCAGCTTGTCGGCAGCGGCCTGGCTGCTGTTGTCGAGCTGGCGCAGGATGGCGCGGATGCCCGGGCCGCCGTCGGCCTCGTATTTCTTGGCGCCGGGTTGACCCAGGGCCTGGCAAAAGTCTTCCTGCGGCAGCCGTGCCAGCCACGGCGGCGCACCAGCCGGGTGCAGCAGCGCGCGGTCGAAGCGCTCCACCACCAACACACGCTGGTCACCGAAGCGGGCCATCTCGCAATCGGCCACCGGCAGGCCCAGCCTGGCGATGATCTGCGCGCAGAGCCACTCGTTTTCGACCGAAGTCTTCATGTCGGCGCGCAGGTTGCCCACCAGTCCGAGCGGCAACTTGAAGATGTGCGTGGTCGGGGTGGCGCCCAGCGGGCGGCACCACTTGCGGCGGTGCCAGAGCAGCGCGGTTTTCTCCTGCGCACCGGCGATCGATATGCGGAAGTCGTCCGCATCCTGCTGGCCCAGCACGCGGCCGACGGCGACCGCATTATGGATGGCGTGCGCGACGCCGGCCTCGGTCAACGGTTTTGCCGCGATGTGGTCGAAGCCGTCCGGTGCCTCACCGATCGGCAGCAACTGGATGGCGCCGACGCAATCGCGCCCGATAGCGGCCAGCAGGTCGAAGGGGGCGCTGCTGCCGGTGGCGAACTTGTCGCGAAGACGCCGGCGGATCGCATCGCTGTCGGGCAGCAGGTTTTCAAAGAAATTGAGCACTGCCGCACCGCGGTGGGCGCTGTTGTCGGGCGTGAAAGGCAGTGACAGCGACAGCCAGCGTGTGGCGGCCGATGACAGCCAGGCCTGGTCGTACTGGAAGCGATGTTCGTCGCCCGCCACTGACCAGGTGCCCACACGCTCGCCGTTGGCCCACACGGCCAGCATGCGGCTCTGCGGATCGGTGCGCTGGCGACGGAACACTACCATGGCGTCAGCACCGGCTTACCATGCGTCCGGGGCCGGCTCGGCCACGTGGTGACGCGGCGGCTCGTCGATGACGAGCCTGCAGCCAAGCGCCGTGACGATGCGGGCGATCTGGTCGTAGGCGGTTTTCTCGGGTGCCGCCTCGATGCGGGCGATGCGCTTTTGCGATACGCCGATGCGCTGTCCGAGCTGCTCTTGCGTGAGCCCGCGCGCCTGGCGCAGCGACCGGAGCATCGTACGCAGCTGCTGTGGGGTGTCTGCAAAATACATCGATGGACCTCAAAGGGAGTTAAGTCATTTTACTGCTTTTAAGGAGTTAACCAAAATTACTTCTTTTAAGGTGTTAACCGAGTTAACTCTTTATAAGGAGTAATGGGGCGCAAGGCCTTTCATGCGGCTACCCGTGTTCATGAATTGCCGCCGGGCTGCCGCCGGGTTCGCGCCTGTCCAGCAGGCGCTAACATTGCTGTTGTCGCCTTTCGTCCTTTTCCCGAATCAAGATAGAGACTTTCACCATGCCCATCCAATTCGCCGACCGCCTGAACAACGTCGAAACCTCCGCCATCCGCGAACTCTTCAAGCTGCTGGGCAAACCCGGCATCATCAGCTTCGCTGGCGGCTTCCCAGACAGCGCCATGTTCGATGTTTCGGGCATCAGCGAAGCGGTGAACGCGGCCCTGGCCACCGAGGCCGGCGGCGCGCTGCAATACGGTGCCACCGAAGGCTACAACCCGCTGCGCGAACAGCTCGCGTCCTTCATGGGCACGAAGGGTGTGGCCGGCCTCAAGCCCGAAGATCTGATCGTCACCACCGGCAGCCAGCAGGCGCTCGATCTGCTGGGCAAGACCCTGATCGACCCGGGCGACAAGGTGATCGTCGAAGGCCCGACCTTCCTGGCGACCATTCAGTGCTTCCGTTTGTATGGCGCCGACCTGGTGAGCGCACCGGTGGACGCGAACGGCGTGGACACCGACAAGCTGGAACAGCTGATCGCCGAACACAAGCCCAAGTTCGTTTACCTGATTCCCACCTTCGGCAACCCGAGCGGCGCCATGCTGACGCTCGAGCGCCGCAAGAAGGTGCTGGAGCTGGCCGTCAAATACCAGACGCTGATCGTCGAAGACGACCCGTACGGCGACCTGTACTTCGGCGAGGCGCCGCCACCGAGCATCCTGTCGCTCAGCGCCAGCGTGCCCGGCAGCCGCGACTACATCGCCCACTGCGGCAGCCTCTCCAAGGTGCTGAGCCCCGGCCTGCGCGTGGGCTGGATGATCGCCCCGGCCGAGCTGCTGGCCAAGGCCACCATGTGCAAGCAGTTCAGCGACGCCCACACCAGCACCTTTGCCCAGGCCACCGCGGCCCAATACCTGAAGGCCGGCCGCATGCCCGCCACGCTGGCCAATGTGCGCAAGGTGTACGGAGAACGCGCGTTGGCGATGGGCAATGCACTGCGCCGCGAACTGGGCGACGCCATCACCTTCACCCAGCCGCAGGGTGGCCTGTTCTTCTGGGCGAGCCTGACGGGCGCCGGTGGCAAAGTGGCCGATGGTGCCGAGCTGGCCAGGCGGGCGATCGAAAAAGGCGTGGCCTTCGTGCCCGGCGCACCGTTCTACGCCAAGGACCCGGATCTGGCGACGCTGCGGTTGAGTTTTGCCACGGCGGATGTGGCGAAGATCGAAGAGGGCGTGAAGCGGTTGGGTCAGGCGATCTAGTATGAAAACGCGCCGCACGGTTCCTGGAGCGGCATCCCATCAACGTCGGCGACCACGAGGCGGTCTACCAGCGGGCGCACGGCATCTGTGCGCCGCCTACTGCACCGGGTCGTGCCCCCAGTTCATCAGCGAATAGCGCCAGCGCGTCTCGGTGACATCGCCATCGGGACGCTGTTCCAGGTGGCGGTGCACATAACCCACCACCTTGCGCATGTGCGCTTCGTCCGCCGCGGTACGGCGCGTGGGGCTCTTGCGCAGGATGTCGACGATGCGCCGGCCCGACTTGTGGCCGACCGATTCGCGTTCTCCGGGCTTGACGATACCGACCGACTTCGATTCATCCGTCTTGAGCCAGCGCGCGAGTGCCGTGGGGCTCATGTTCACGGCTTTCTCGAAGTCGGCGGCTGGTGATTTGCTGGAGGCCATGGCCGCGCGCGCCGACTTCAGGCCTTGCCGGCGGCGGCTGCATCCACCTCGTCCACACGTTCCGCATTGGTCGTGCTGCGGCTGCCCTTGAGGTGCAATTCGACGTCGGTCGCCTTGTCGCCGACCGTTGACACGGCTTCCTTGATCTGCTCTTCGGTCACGTCGAGTTTCTTCGCCCATGCCGCGGTGTCGCCAGCGTGGTCGAGGTCGATACGGTCGGGTTGCTGTCCGGGTTGCTGTCCGGGTTGGTTATGCATGGTCGCTCCTTGGATTGTGTATATGCCAAGCAGAACGCGACCGACGCTGCACGCACGTAGGACGGTGCAGTGCGTTCCCGTCAGTCGACCCCATGGGTGGATTCAGCTGCCTTCAACTGCCCATGGCTCCCGTCAGTACCGGTTCTTCGCGCCAGACCTCGGGCAGGGTGGTCTTGAGGTTGGCGATCTTCGGCAGGTCGAAACGCGCGATGTACGGCTGGTGCGAGTTGCGCGTGGCGTAGTCCTGGTGGTAGGCCTCGGCGGCATAGAACGCCTGCGTGGCCGTCAGCGGCACGAGCTGGGTGGCGATCCTGGCCGGGAACACCTTGGCCGCATCGAGCTGGGCGATGTACTGCTCGGCCACCTGCTTTTGGCCCGCGCCCTGGTAGAAGATCGCCGAGCGGTATTGCGTGCCGCTGTCCGGCCCCTGGCGGTTGACCTGGGTCGGGTCGTGCGCCACCGAAAAGTAGATCTGCAGCAGCTTGCCGTAGCTGATCTTGCGCGGGTCGAAGCGCACCTGCACGGCTTCGGCATGGCCGGTGCGGCCCGAGCTGACGGCTGCGTATTTCGCCGTGTCGCTGGCGCCGCCGGCATAACCGGACACGGCGCCCAGCACGCCCTGGGTGTGCTGGAACACGGCCTGCACGCCCCAGAAGCAGCCACCGGCAAACACCGCGGTGTCTTCAAGGGCTGACGTGGCGGCCGCAGCGTCGACCGCCGGCGGCGGCAACGGCACGGCTCGTTCGGCGGCCGCCCCGGCGCCAAGCCAGGTCCAGGCGGCGAACGCCATCAGGCCGGCGGCGATGAGCGAGGTGCGCATGGCCGAGCTGCGTTTGGCGGCTTCCGGGCGCAGGCTGGCGGGCGTGCCGGTCGATCGGGCTTTGTAGGGCATGTAGGTTCTCCGCTGGGTGGTTCGGTCGCGGGCCGGGCAGAAAGTTCAACCCGGGGCGTGCCGATGCGCCTCTGCCGCGCAAGTTACCATCGCCCATGAAGAAAATTTTCCCGTTGAACATCGAAGGCAAGAACCGCGACCGCGTTGTGGAAGCCGTCAAACACGAAATCCGCAAATATGTGAAACGCGAACGGCGCCGCGCGCTGCCCGAAGGCGTGGACTTTCTCGATTTCGACTGCCGTTTCGGCGCGTCGGCCGAAACCGCCGAAGTGGCGCACCTGTCGGCATTGACCGGCCTGCTCGACACGCTGGCCGCCGCCGGTGCCGACCAATGCTATTTCGAGATCATCGCCAAGCCTGGCCACCGCACGGCACGGCCGGCCGCCGAGGGTGGCGTCGAAGAAGAACCGGCCGACTGACCGAAGCCATTGCCCCAGGCCCGACAGCCTGCTAAAGCAGCCCTTCGGTCAAGGTGTCCAGCTGGACCCGGCCGCTCTTGTCCCACAACCAGGTGTCGGTATAGGTCAACTTGCACATGAGCGACGGCAGGGGAAACGGTGCCGCCTCGCGCACCGTGCGCTCGATCTCCTTCACCACTTCCGGCGCATGGGATGGCGCGCGCATCCAGTGCAGGCGCGTGACGCGGCCCTCGCGGTCCAGCTCGACCTGCAGCGTACCGATGGCGTAGAGATTGGGCTGCAGCTTGCCCTTCCAGATGCGTTCGGCGTTCAACTCGTACAGGTGGCGTGCCGCATCGCGCCGGTAGTCGCGTGGCGTGGCGGCGACGGAGACGCGCGGGGCCGCGGGCTCGGGTGCGGGCGCCTGCGACGACGGGCCGCTGGGGCGCGGCGCGGCGGGGGCGGATTGCGTAGCCGTGGGTGGGGCCGGGCTGGGTGCGCCCGAGCAACCCGCCAGCAAAACCGCCGCGCCGGCCGTGAAGCCCAGGCTCAGCTTGCGGGGCGTCAGTTGGCGCAGCAGCCAGTGGCGCGCAGCGGGAGCGCTTGCGTCGCCGGTCGATTCGGGAAGTTGAAACTTTGGCATGTGCCTGGCCAGATGGCCTCCATGGGTTCTGTGAGATGGCGAAAGGCATACTTTGCCTTACAAAGCGACAGCGCGATGTTGCGCGGCCGGGCCAAAGGTTTCCTGTTGTGAGCGTGATCGAGCTATTCCTCAGCCGGCTGGCCCTGCAGTCGGCCGTACTGGTCAGCGTCGAGTCTACCCAAGGCTCGGTGCCGCGTGGCGCTGGCACCTGGATGGCGGTGTTCGCCGATGCGCTGGTGGGCACCATCGGCGGCGGGCGGCTCGAGTTCGATGCGATTGCCGAGGCGCGGACGCGGCTGGCCGGCATCACCGCAGGCATGCGCGCGGAAGCGCCCGCCGTGAAGCGCTATCCGCTCGGCCCCAGTCTGGGGCAGTGCTGCGGCGGCATGGTGCACCTGCTTTTCGAAGCCGTCGCGGCGGCCGATGTGGGCCGGCTGCGGGCGCGCCTGAATCGAACACTCCGGCCCGTCGCGTTGTTCGGCGGCGGCCATGTCGGCACCGCGCTGGCCCGTGTGCTGGCGCCGTTGCCCTTTGCGCTGACCTGGATCGACAGCCGCGACGGCATCTTTCCCGACGATCTGCCGGGCCAGGTCGATTGCGATACGTCGGACCCGGTACAGGCCGCCGTGCCCAGCCTGGCCGCCGGCACGCTGGTGCTGATCATGAGCTTCAGCCATGCCGAGGACCTGGACATCGTGGCCGCCTGCCTGCAACGCCAGCGCCTGCGCGCCGATCTGCCATACATCGGCCTGATTGGCAGCCGCACAAAATGGGCGACGTTCCAGGGCCGGCTGCGGCAACGTGGTTTTACCGAAGCCGAGATGGCCCACGTGACCTCGCCCATCGGCGTGCCCGGCATTGCCGGCAAGGAGCCCGAGGTGATCGCCGTGGCGGTGGCGGCACAGTTATTGCAAATTGGCGTGCACGCTGACGCGAGCGGGTGAAGGGCCGGTGGCCAGAACCGGCGCCATCCGTTCTTACAATCGATGAAACAGGCCGCAGCGGCACAGGGTCGTTCCACTCCCGAAGAGGATGCGAAAGATTTTTTTACGCGGCCGATACTGCTCACAGGGCCCGCGGTGGTGAGCAGGTTGGATAAAAACAAAGGTGTGTCATCGGCGTCTGACTTGCAAGGTCAGGGCGGGGCGCACCGCAAAGGTTGAGATACAGAAAGCTATATGGAAAGCTATTACCTCGACTGGGCCAACCTGCTGCTGCGCTGGGTCCACGTCATCACCGCCATCGCCTGGGTCGGCTCCTCGTTTTATTTCGTCTTTCTGGACAGCAGCCTCACGCCGCCCGAAGACGACGACCTGAAGCGCCAGGGCGTGAGCGGCGAGCTTTGGGCCGTGCACGGCGGTGGCTTCTACCACCCCGTGAAGTTCGCTGGCGCGCCGCCTAAGTTGCCGGCCCACCTGCACTGGTTCTACTGGGAAAGCTACACCACCTGGCTCACCGGCTTCACCCTTTTCACGGTGTCGTATCTGTGGAACGCCAGCGTCTACCTGATCGACCGCTCGCTGATGAACTGGTCACCCGGCGCAGCCATCGGTGTGGCGCTGTCGTTCCTGGTGGTGTTCTGGATGCTGTACGACAGCATCTGCCAACTGTTCGGCAAGCGCAAGAACGGCGACAGCATCGTCGGTCTGCTGGTCGGCATTTTGGTGTGCATTGCGGCGTGGCTGGCCTGCCACTGGTTCGCCGGCCGCGCGGCCTTCCTGCTGGTGGGCGCGATGATCGCCACCACCATGAGCGCCAATGTCTTCTTCTGGATCATCCCGGGCCAGCGCA
>JAQGMQ010000080.1 GCA_028292305.1 Rhodoferax sp. | reverse complement strand
CGACGGCAAGTGTTATAATGTTACATTAGCGGCAACACAACGGGTGTTGCCCGCCGCTTTGCCAGAACCCAACGGCGACGGGGTTACGACGGCCGCGGGCCGGCCTTCAGCCGCGCCAGATCGAAGCGGTCCACTTCTCTCAGCAATTCCACGAAGCTTTTCGCCCCATGCGCCAGCGCGGCCTCGCCCTTTTGGGCGGTCGCCTGGCTGGCATCCCCGACCGCGCCCGAGGCGTGGAGGTCCTGCGTCATCCAGCCGAACCCGGCGGGCCGGAAGGCGCCGAGCCATTTGAATTCCCGTTCCATCTCTACCGTGACCGGCACGGCCGGCTCCGCCTTGTCCATGCGCACCGTCTTGCCCTTGTGGGCCAGGATCAGCGAGGTCTCGATGTCGCCGCCGTGGATGCCGTGACGGCGCTCGTCGGCGCCGAATGCGCCGTCCGGATAGCCGAAGCGATGCCAGCCCACGGTCACCGCCAGCATGCCGAGGCGCACCCGCAGATCGCGCGCCACCATCTCCAGGGCGGCCACGTTGCCGCCGTGGCTGGTGACCAGCACGAGCGTCTTGACGCCGGCCCGCGCCACGCTCTCGCCGATCTCGGTCCAGGCGCGGATCACGGTCGGGCCCGACAAGGTCAGCGTGCCCGGGAAGGCGCGATGCTCGTCGGACTGGCCGATCGTCTGGACCGGCAGGAAGCTCACGGGCAAATCCGCCGGGACGAGCGCGCGCACGCGCCCCAGATAGGCCTCGGCAATGAAGCTGTCGACGCCGAGCGGCAGATGCGGGCCGTGCTGTTCGGTCGCGGCGAGCGGCAGCACCGCGATCCAGCGCGACGTGTCGGACGCGGTAAAGTCCTCCCACGTCATCTCGGCCCATTCACGTTTCGGCAACATCGCCATGCGACCTCGTCAAGCGGTCCCCGCTTCCCTATTGTCGTAGCCCTATCAGGAGAGTGAATCGATGCCGATCGCAAGCGCCTTGGTGTTCGTCATGGCTGTCAAGACCTGCGCCCTGTCGGGCGCCGCCAGCGCGCAAGAAAAGGTGGTGTTCGCCACCAACTGGAAAGCCCAGGCCGCGCACGGCGGCTTCTACCAGGCGCTGGCCGACGGCACCTACAAGAAATTCGGGCTCGATGTCGAGATCCAGCAGGGCGGGCCAATGGTCAACAACCGGCCGCTGTTGCCGGCCGGCAAGATCGACTTCCTGATGACGGGCAACCTGCTGCACTCGTTCGACAATCTGAAGAACAAGGTGCCCACGGTGGCCGTGATGTCGGCCTTTCAAAAGGACCCGCAGGCCATCTTCGCCCACCCGGGCCAGGGCTACACCACGTTCAAGGACCTGACCCGCGCGCCCGCCGCCTTCATCGGCAAGGACGGCCAGTTCAGCTTCTGGCAGTGGATGAAGTCCGAATACGGTTTTCGCGACGAACAGCTGAAACCCTATGCCTACAACGTCGGGCCGTTCCTGGCCGACAAGAAGTCGGTGCAGCAGGGTTATGCGATTGAAGAGCCACTGAGCATCAAGGCCAAGGCCGGCTTCGAGCCGATGGTGTTCCTGCTCGCCGACCAGGGCTTTTCGACCTACAGCACCACGGTGGAAACACGCGCCGAGCTGGTGCGCAGCAAGCCGCAACTGGTGCAGAAATTCGTCGACGCCAGCATCCTCGGCTGGACCAACTACCTCTACGGCAACAACCAGGCGGCCAACGAACTCATCAAGAAGGCCAACCCCGACATGAACGACGCCACGCTGGCCGGTTCACTCGCGCTGATGAAGCAGATGGGCATCGTCGACAGCGGCGAGGCGCAGACGCTGGGCATCGGCGCGATGAACGAAGCGCGGGTCAAGGATTTCTTCGAGAAGATGGTCAAGGCCGGGCTCTACAAGGCCGGCGAGATCGACCCGACGCAGGCCGTGACCACGCAGTTCGTCAACAAGGGCGTGGGCGTGGACGTGCGCAAGCAACTCACCGGCAAGTGACGGTGCGTGCCGCGGCGCCCGGCGCCGTCAGGCGTAGGTGATCCACGACGCGTAGTCCGGGTGGTCCAGGTGCGGCAAGGTGTTGAAGGTGACCAGCATGTGCCGCTTCGGCGTGTAGGCGAATTCGGTGACCGCGCTGTTGCGGATGCGCAGGTTCAGCTCGATCGTCGTCTCCGGCGAGGTGCCCAGCACGTGGCCCACGGCGGTTGAAATCGGCCCGCCGCTCGAGACGATCAGCACGTTGCCTGTGTGTTGTGCGCGCACGTGGTCCAGTGCCGCCACCACGCCCTGACGGAACGCGTCGTACGTCGGCATGCCGCGCGGGCTGACCACGCCATTCATCCATTGCGTGAGCCCGTCGCGCAGCAGGCGGAAGTGGTGACGGTAGACCTCGGGGTTGTCGGGTTTGCCCAGCGGTTCGGGGTGCACGGTGGCGATCACCGCCGCGCTGTCGTATTCGTTGAGCCCCGGCCAGGCCAGCGCCGGAATGTCCACGCCCGCACCCTTGCAGATCCCGTCGAAGGTCTGGGTGTGGCGGTGCAACGTGCCCACCAGCGCTGCCTCGAACCGGATGCCTTTGAACGCAAAATACTCGCCGAGGCGTTCGATCTGTCGTACGCCCTGCGCGCTCAGTTGGTCGTAGTCTTCAGCGCCAAACGAGGCCTGGCCGTGGCGCACGAGATAGAGGTTTCCCATGGGCTGGATTCTGGACAGATTTGCCGCGCCATACAGTCTCTTGCGTGACCAAGTCTTCAGCCGTGGATGACGGTCCTGTGTTCTCTACCGGCGAAGGTGATGTCAGAGCTGGCTCGCACCGTAGGCGTTTTGCCTGCCGCCTCACCGCCAGATCACAGGCGCCAGCAAATTGAGCGATCATTGGGGGATGACAAAAGCAAAATCAGTTTCGCGCGAGGCGGCGACTGGTCAATTCGTGCAGGGCCGTTCCGTCGCTACGTTGGGACGGGGTCTGAGCCTGGTCAAGGTCGGGCGGGCCTCGAAGACCTCCATTCGACCCGAGGACACGACCACGGTGCTCATCCAGAAGACGGCCCGTGCCCTGAGCAAGCCCGGCATCGACAAGGCGGTTGTATTTCGAGGGCCGAACGCCGCAAAGGTTTTCTCGTATTCGGTTTATACACAGGACCCGACCAAGGTGGTCCGTGAGGCCGCCGACGGTTCGCTGGCCATCGGGCGCCTGGTCGACGGCAAGTTCCGCGTCGTCGCCAAGTGAGCCGCAGGCCGCCCAGGCTCGGGCCGCTGCTCCGGCAGGCCGAGGGCCCCCGCCCGGTGGCATTCGTGTTGGCCGGCCATAACGGTTCTGGCAAATCCACGCTTTGGTATTCACGTCTCGCCAGTTCCCTGAAGATTCCACTCGTCAACGCGGATCGAATGATGATGTCGATCCTGCCCGACGCGGACCCTGCGACGGGTCACATACCTGCATGGGCACAACAGCTTCGCGACGACGACACGCGTTGGCAAATTCTTTCTCAGGAAGGCGTCCGGGTGTTCAAGCGTCTCGTGATGGAGCACCAGATGCCCTTTGCGTTCGAGACAGTCTTTTCGCATTGGAAATTGTTGCCCGGCGGTGCGCACGAGTCCAAGGCCGATGACATCCTGGCGATGCAGAAAGCAGGTTATTACGTGGTCCTGCTGTTCGTGGGATTGATGACGGTGGACATGTCGATTCTCCGCGTCGCGACGCGCAAACAGCAGGTCGGGCACGGCGTCGATCTGGGCAAACTGCTGGAGCGTTTTCCGCGGACGCAGGCGGCCGTGGGCCACGCGTCAACCATGGCGGACATGACGCTGATGTTCGACAAAAGCCGATCCGAGAAGGATGCCTTCACCCTTGTCAGGGCACAGAAGAAAAAGGCGGTCCTGTTCGATGCGTGCGACCCTCAGTTCACCATGGATCCGGCACTGCGGGCGGTCTGCGAGCCCTGGCTGACCAAGGTTGCCGGGCCCTTCAAGGCCCGCCGAAAACCGAGGCAACGCACTAGCCAATGAGTGGTGCGACCTCATGGCGCAGCCGCGCAAAGCGGGCTCAATACCGGTAACGCACCCCGAGGCTGGTCGCCCGCACCCATTCCTTGCCCACACCGGCAAACTCGAACTTGTTGCGTTGCCAGTCGAGCACGGCGGACCAGTTGTTGCTGAAGTCCCAGGTCGCGCCCAGGCCGTACGACGGGCCCCAGCCGCTTTCGTGGCCGGTGGCCAGGCCCACGGCCAATGGGCGCTCGACGTTGGTGCGGCCGTAGGTCGTGCCGACCTTGCCGTACAGCGATAGGTTGGACCACACCGGCGCGTGGCCTACCAGGCTCAGGTTCAAGCCCTGGGCACGGGTTTCGCCGCCGCCGCGGTCGGCGTCGCCCATGTGCAGGTAGCCGAACTCGATCGAGGCATAGCGGTTGAACATGCCGCCCACGTAGACGTCGGCCGAGGCGCTGGGGTTGTCGCAGTCGCCCACCGGGCCGCAGGGCACGCTGTAATGCGGCTTGCCCACGTTGAGGCCGATGTAGCCGTTGCGCGTGTAGGGCAGCAACGACGACCGGCTGCTGTCGTAGGCCGAGGTGGTACCCGAGGCCATTTGCGCCTGCGCAGGCAAGCTGGCCAGGCTTGAAAAGGCGGCTGCAACCAGGGTCGCGTAGAGAGTGCGGGGCTTCATGACTTCCGTTCGGTGGGGCCTGCGCGCAGGCATCGTGGGAAGTCCATTTTTTCGGTGGGAAATGCGGGGCTTTGTCAGACAAAGCCGTCACCGTGGATCGGCATGGATCGCTGGCCTTTCAGGCCCACCGGCGCGGTGCACCGACGCTGGTTCAGGACGCCAGTACGACCCGCCCCTTGGGCGTGTTCAGCACCGCGACGATCTCGGCCGGGCCGGCGCGGTACTCGACATGGTTCAGCCCGATGGCCTGCAGCGCCGCCTGCAGCAACTCGGCCTGTGGGTGCTGCAACTGCAGCGCCTGCAGGCTCACGCCACTGTCGGGCATGGTGTCGGCCGGATGCACATCGCCCCACTGGATCAGCGTGGGCAATGTGCCGTCGAACAGCCGCTGGCCGTCGCCGCGCACCGTGATCTGCCATTGCAGCAGGCCGTCGGCCGTCTGGCGCGATGCGGTGACGGGCGCGCCGCGGTCGATGCCGAGCATGCGCCAGGCCGCACCCGCGGTGGACACGTCACGCACACTGGCTATCCAGTGGATCAGCTTCGGGCCTTCCTTGGCGACGCGTTCGCGCAGCGCAGCGTCGTCCATGTCGAACCAGCGCCGCGTGCCAGCGGCACGGGTGTGGGGGGCCGCCGTGTCGACGGCAATGATTTCCGCATAGGCCCGCGGCCAGGCGGCAGTGGCCAGCCGCAGCAGGCGGTTGCGGGTGCCCATCAGCGGATGCGCTCCACCCGGTCCGGGCGTGACGCCCAGCGTAGCTTCACACCAGGCCACGCCTTCATCGAGCGTGGCGGCCATGATGACGAGATGATCGAGTTTGGAATCGGACATGGGTCCATTGTGCGAGCCGTTTGCCCCCGGGATGCAAGCCATGGCCAGAAAGCCACGCCAGCGAAGGGCCTTCGCGCCTGACGGCGGCGGGCGCACGGCCAGGCGGCGGTCTCAGCGGATGAGACCCGGGCGCGCCGACTGGCAGGCGCCTTGTGTGTTCACAGCCAGACGCTGCCGTCGACGCAGGTGGTCGATGCGCCGCCCACCCACACCTGGCCGCCGGCATCGCGTTCGATGGCCACGCGGCCGGCGCGGTCCAGGCGCGTGCCTTGCGCCGCGACGTAGCGGGCGGGCAGGTAGCCATCGGCGATGAGCCACTGCGCCAGGCTGGCGTTGAGGCTGCCCGTCACCGGGTCTTCGGGCACCTCGACCGCTGCCGCGAAGGCGCGCACTTCGAGTTGTGGGGTGTCGGTGTACGCGTCGGCGTCGGACGACGCGGCCACTGCGTCGGCGTGCCGGCCCGCCACGCCGACGGTCACGCCCAGCCGTTTCAGCGCGGCATGGTCGGGCTCGATCTGCAACACGGTGTCGGCGCCGTCGAGCAGCAAGCCGAGCCAGGGCAGGCCGTTGTCCAGCCGCTGGGCGGCGACGATCTGCTGCGGCGCAAGCCCCAATGCGGCGCTCACCTGCGCCAACAGCGCGGTCTCTGGTGGGCTGCGCTGCAGCGTTGGCGCCGCGAAGTACAGCCGTTCATCGGCGCGGCGGATCTTCACCAGCCCGACCAGACCTTCCTGCACCACCAGGCCCGGCACTTGGGGCTGGCCGCCCGCGCGCAGCCAGGCATGGCAACTGCCGAGCGTGGGGTGGCCGGCAAAGCGGAGTTCGCTCAGCGGGTCGAAGATGCAGACGCGGTAGTCGGCGCCGGCCGCGCGCCCCGCCGCGCTGGGCGGCAGCAGAAACGTGGTTTCGGACAGGTTGGTCCAGTGGGCGAAGCGCTGCATCTGCGCCTGGCCGAGGCCCGCGCCATCCAGCACCACGGCCAGCGGGTTGCCGCGGTAGGCGGCGGCCGAGAACACGTCGACCTGCTGGAAGGGCCGGCTCCGGGTGCGGATTTCAGCCACGGCGAAAGCGGTGGATCGCGCCGGCCGGCGCCAGGCAGGGCAGGCGCGCCGGCATCACAGCAGCACGCTGCCGTCGATACACGTCACCGATTCGCCGCCCACCCAGACCTTGCCTTCGGCGTCGCTGGTGATGAACACACGCCCCGCCCGCTCCAGGCAGGTGCCCTGCGCGGCCAGGTAGTTCGCGGGCGCATGGCCTTCGGCGATGAGCCACTGGGCCAGGCTGGCGTTCAGGCTGCCGGTCACCGGGTCTTCGAGGATGCCGATGGGCGCGGCGAAGGCGCGCACTTCGAGGTTGGGCTCGGCCTCGGTTTCACCAACGGTGGACTTGGCGTGGTCGCCCGGCTTGCCTTGGGCACCAGCGTGGCCGAACGCGCGGGCCTCGCGGTTCGACCGGCCGATCAGCGCGGGCGCTTCGGCCGCGGGCGCATACCGCGCGGCCACGCCCACCTTCAGGCCGAGGTTCTTCAATTCGAGCTGGTCGGGCTTCAGCTGCAGCACGGTGTGCGGGTCGTCAAGCAGCAGGCCGAGCCAGGCCGTGCCGTTGTCGAGCATCTGCGCGGCGATCACCTGCTGCGACTTCACGCCGAGTGCGGCGGCGACCTGCGCCAGCTGCATGGCGCCGGGTGCGCTGCGCTTCAGCGGCGGTGCGCCGAACGACAGGCGCTGACCGTCCTTCAAGATCGGCACCAGCCCCACGCCGCATTCCTGCACCACGCGCTGCGTCGCCTGGGGCTGGCCGCCAGCCTGCAGCCAGGCGTGGCAACTGCCCAGCGTGGGGTGGCCCGCGAAACGCATCTCGCTGCCGGGCGTGAAGATGCGCACGCGGTAGTCGGCACCGGCGGCCCGGCCTTCGGGCGTGGGCGGCAGCAGGAACGTGGTCTCCGACAGGTTGGTCCAGTTGGCGAAGCGCAGCATCTGCGCCTCGGTCAGGCCCGCGCCATCGAGCACCACCGCCAGCGGGTTGCCGAAGTAGGCCTGGCTGGAGAACACGTCGACCTGTTTGAAAGGGCGTTGGCGGGGTAGGGCGGTGGACATGGTGGCGTGACGGGTTGGGCGAACGAGTTTTATAGCCGGTTCGGCGGGTTTTGGGTAAGAAGCTTTCTGCGCCAGGCCCTTCGGCAGGCTGGGGACGGACGGAAATCTCTGCCCGTCTCCGCCAGGCTTGTGGAAGCGTCTGTCGCGGCTTAAGGCTTAACTCAGCGCCTGGTCGAGCACCCCGATCGCGCCTGGCCGCGCCAGGATTTCGGCGTACCAGCGCTCGATGTTCGGGCGCGGCACCTGGGCCTGTGGCAAGTTGATCCAGCGGTGCACCTCGCAGGCCACGGGAATGTCGGCCATGGTGAAGCGTTCACCCGCCAGGTAGGCCTGCTTGCCCAGGTGGGCGTCGAGCAGGGCCATCAGCGGCTCGGTCTCGGCGTTCGACGCCGCGATCCAGTCGAGCTTGCGCTGCTCGGGCGCCACGCGCACCAGCTGCACGAACGCATGCCGGCCGGCGGGGTTCAGCGTGGTCTGCTGCCAGTCCATCCACTGTTCGGCGACGAAGCGTTCGCGCAGATTTTCGGGGTAGAAATTGCCGGGCGAATATTTGGCGCAGAGGTAACGCACGATCACGTTCGATTCCCACAGCGTGACGTCGCCGTCTTCCAGCAGCGGCACGAGCGCGTTCGGGTTCTTGGCCAGAAACTCGGGCTCGAGCACGATGCCGAAGTGGCCACCGGCGTCGGTGCGCTGCAGGGTCAGGCCGAGCTCCTGCACGGTCCAGACCACCTTGCGAACATTGATGGAGCTGGTGCGCCCCCAGACGTGCAACATCGACATCAGGAGACCTCCGTGCTGCGCACCGTGGTGCGCGTTGGTTTGAAGTGGTTCTGCACGGTGCTCAGATCTCCAGCGGAGCCAGATCCTTGGCCGGGTGGTGTTCGCGGATGGCCGCGGCCAGGGCCGCGATGCCGACGTTGATCTGCTCCACGCTGGCCGTGACGAACGACAGGCGCAGGGTGCGCGGGTCGGCGTTGTCGGCATAGAAGGCCGCGCCGGGCACGAAGGCCACGTTCTTCTCGACCGCCGTGGGCAGCAGGCCGATGGCTTCCATGCCTTCGGGCAGGCGGGCCCAGATGAACATGCCGCCTTCGGGCGTGTTCCAGGTCGTGCCCGCCGGCATCTCGCGTTGCAGCGCGGCCAGCATGGCGTCGCGCTGGGTCTTGTACAGCGCGCGGATGGTGGGCACGTGGCGGTCCAGGAAGCCGTCCTTCATGACCTCCACCACCAGGCGCTGGTTGAAGCCCGGCGTGTGCAGATCGGCGGCCTGCTTGGCCTGCAGCAGCTTGGGCATGATGGCCTTGGGGGCGACGATGTAGCCCAGGCGCAGGCCCGGTGCCAGCACTTTCGAGAACGAGCCCATGTACAGGCAGCCGTCGGGGTTGCGCGAGGTGAGCGACGGCGGCGGTGCGCGGTCGAACCACAGGTCGCCGTAGGGGTTGTCTTCGACCAGCGGCAGGTTGAGCTCGGCGGCCTTGGCCGACAGGGCCGCGCGGCGCGCCTCGCTCATCGTGCGGCCGGTGGGGTTCTGGAAGTTCGGCAGCACGTAGAGGAAACGCGCGCCTTCGGCCTTCTTCACCAGGTCGTCGATGTCGACGCCTTCGTCGTCGCAGGCCACGCCCACCACGCTCGGCTCCATGGGCGCGAAGGCCTGGATCGCGCCGAGGTAGGTCGGCGTTTCCACCAGGATCTTGCTGCCGGTGTCGATCAGCACCTTGCCGATCAGGTCGAGCGCCTGCTGCGAGCCGGTGGTGATCAGCACCTGCGCCGGGTCGATGTCCCAGGGCAGCAGGTCGGCCACGGCCTGGCGCAGCGCGGCGAAACCTTCGCTGGCGGCATATTGCAACGCGGCCTGGCCGTCTTCACGCAGCACCTTGTCGCTGGCTTCGCGGAAGGCTTCGATCGGGAAGGCCTTGGGCGAGGGCAGGCCGCCGGCAAAGCTGATGATGCCGGGCTTTTCGGTGACCTTCAGGATCTCGCGGATGACGGAAGGGTTCATCTTCTCGGCGCGGCGGGCCAGCACCCAGGGGTTGCCGGTTTTGGAATTGGAGCTGCTCATTTTCGATTTCCTGTGTTGAAAGTTGCCGAGTCGTCAGGGTTTGGGTTTTTGTGCCGATGGGCTGATTTTCACCGGCATTCGCTTGCCCACGAAAACCGTGGCGATCACCGCCAGGCTGAAGCCCACGGTGACCGCGTCGAGCGACTCGCCGAGCAACGGTACCGCAAACAGCATGCTGAGAAAAGGCTGCACCAGCTGCACCTGGCTGACCCGCACCGTGCCGCCCAGCGCCAGGCCGCGGTACCAGGCAAAGAAGCCAAGCCACATCGAGAACACCGCCACGTAGCCGAAGCCCCACCAGGCCGCCACCCGCACCGTGGGCGCCGGCCAGCTGAGGAGCGCGGCCGGCAGCGTGACCGGCAACGAAATCACCAAGGCCCAGCAGATCACGTGTTCGGCGCGCATGCGCTGCGACAGCAGGCCGCCGTAGCCGTATCCCACCGCGCCGCACAACATGGCCAGCAGCAGCAGGGCGTCGGCCGGCGATACCGTGGTGCCGCTGCCCGAACGCAACATGGCGAAGGCGACCACCAGGGCGCTGCCCAGGGCGGCGCAGAGCCAGAAGCCGTTCGACGGCCGTTGTTTGTGCAGCAGCGCGCCGACCCCGGCCGTGGCCAGGGGCAACACGCCGACGATCACGCTGGCGTGCACCGCCTCCACGTGGCGCATGGCCACCGACGTCAGCAACGGGAAGCCGAACACCACGCCCGCCGCCGTGAGCGCCAGCGGCCGCCAGTCGGCGCGCCGCGGCAACGGCGCCCGCGTGAACAGCAGGAACAACACCGACAGTCCACCGGCCGCCGCCGCCCGGCCCAGTGCGATGAAGATGCCCGACATCTGCGGGTCGGCCGGGGTGCCCACCGCCAGCCGGGTCATGGGCAACGTCAGCGCAAAGATCACCACGCCGAGCAGGCCGAGCCAGAGGCCGGTGGTTTCGGCGCGGGCGGAGGCTTGCAGCGCCTGGCTGGCGGGCATGGCGGCCAGCTTGATGGCGGGTTGGGCGTTCATTTGAGCAGGATCCAGACAGCGGTGCACAGCAGCACCAGCGCCATGGCGCGGTTGAACCAGGCCAGCCGGTTGCCCCGGGCCAGCCAGCTGCGCAGCAGCGAGCCGAGCACGGCATAGACCAAATTGCTGCTGAAGGCGAACACCAGCATCACCGGCAGCACCGTGGCAAAACGCAGCGCCGCGTCGTCGCGCCCGGCGATCCAGCCGGTGACGATGGCCAGCGCCAACATCCACGCCTTCACGTTGACGAACTGCAGCGCCGCGCCCTGCCAGAAACCCACCTGCAGGCGCGAGGTGTCGGCTTCGGCCAGGCGCGTGGACTGGCTCAGCTTCCAGGCGAGCCACAACAGATAGGCCACCCCAGCGACCTTCATCACCAGCCCCAGCAGCGGCACGGCCATCAGCAGTGCGCCCAGCCCCAATGCGCACAGGCTCAGCACCACGCCCCAGCCCAACGGCACCGCGCACACGAAGGGCATGGCGCGGCGCAAGCCGTGGTTGGCGGCGAGCGCCGTGGCCAGAGTGGTGTTCGGGCCGGGCGAAAAACTCATCGCCGTGGCCAGCACCAAGAGGGCTGTGAATTCGGTGGGGTTCATGGTTTTGTCTTGTTGGTGCTGGTCGGCGG
>JAQGMQ010000055.1 GCA_028292305.1 Rhodoferax sp. | reverse complement strand
GAATCGCGCCCGATCGATGTCTATCGCGAGACCTTGCCCAACGGCGTCAGCTACGACACGCTCGACTTGAATCCGAACTCGATCGGCGACAACACCCGCGAATTCGATGTGCCGCCCGGCCACTATTTCATGATGGGCGACAACCGCGACAATTCCAGCGACAGCCGCTTCAGTGTCGGCTTCGTTCCCGCGGAAAATCTCGTCGGTCGCGCCAACCTTATTTTCTTCTCGATTGCCGGCAAGGCGAGCCCGCTCGAAATCTGGAAGTGGCCGACGCTGATGCGTGCTTCGCGCCTGTTCCATTTCGTAAACTAGGTGATGGCCACGAAGCGGTTGTCGGCGGACGCGCTTGCCGATGAGCTCAAGAGGCGCATCGGTCACACATTTGCCGATAGCCAGCGACTGCAGCGCGCGCTGACCCATGCCAGCGCCCGCAGCAGCCATGCCGGGGTTGACTACGAACGTTTTGAATTCCTCGGCGATCGCGTTCTCGGTCTTGTCGTCGCGGACATGCTGCTGGCGGCGTTTCCGGACGCGGCCGAGGGCGAACTGTCAGTTCGGCTCAATGCCTTGGTCAATGCCGAAGCCTTGGCGGAAATCGCCGAGGATATCGGCTTGCCCGAACTGATCCGTGCCGGCTCCGATGTGCGTGGCCTCGACGGGCGCAAACGCGTCAATCTGCGCGCCGATGCACTGGAGTCACTGATCGCCGTGCTTTATCTCGACGGTGGTCTTGAGGCGGCCCGCGCTTTCATCCACAAATATTGGCAGTCGCGCTCACAAGCCACCGGCGCTGCCCGCCGCGATGCCAAGACCGAGCTACAGGAATGGGCGCATCAGGCGGCGACCGCCGTACCTGCCTACAAGATTGAAAGCCGCGAGGGACCCGACCACGATCCGCTGTTCACCGTCAGCGTCAAGGTCGGCACTTTTCAGTTGGCAACCGGCAGTGGACGGTCCAAGCGCGAGGCTGAACAGGCCGCTGCCGCGGCATTGCTTGTGCGCGAAGGCGTCTGGCTTAATCAAGGGAGCGCGGCATGACCGCAACTGAAGACGCTGGCCCGGTAGCGGAAGCTTCCGCAACGCACTCCGGCTTTGTCGCGTTGATCGGCGCGCCCAATGCGGGGAAATCCACGTTGGTCAACCAATTGGTCGGCGCCAAGGTGTCGATTGTTACCCACAAGGTACAGACGACGCGAGCGATCGTGCGCGGCATCGCCACGCATGAGAATGCGCAGATTGTCTTCGTCGACACGCCCGGCATCTTCAAGCCGAAGCGTCGGCTGGACACGGCTATGGTGACCACGGCCTGGGGCGGAGCCAAGGACGCCGATATCGTGCTTCTGCTGATCGACGCCGAGCGTGGCATCCGTGGCGATGCCGACGCGATCCTGGAGCGACTGAAGGATGTGCGCCAGCCGATGGTGCTGATCCTCAACAAGGTCGACCGGGTCAAGCACGAGGCGCTGCTGGCGCTGTCGGCCGTGGCGAACGAGCGGGTACCCTTCAAGCGCACCTTCATGGTCTCGGCTCTGACCGGCTCTGGCTGCAAGGATGTTCTCGACTATTTGGCCGAAACGCTGCCGGCCGGTCCCTGGTATTATCCCGAGGATCAGATTTCCGACCTGCCGATGCGCCAGCTCGCCGCCGAGATCACCCGCGAGAAACTCTATCTCAGACTGCATCAGGAGTTGCCTTACTCCTCCCATATCGAAACTGAGAAATGGGAAGAGAAGAAGGATGGCTCGGTGCGTATCGACCAGGTCATCTATGTCGAGCGCGACAGCCAGAAGAAGATCGTGCTTGGTCATAAGGGCGAGACGATCCGCGCCATAGGCCAGGCAGCGCGCATGGAGATCGCCGGCATTCTTGAACAGAAGGTGCATCTGTTCCTGTTTGTCAAAGTGCGCGAGAACTGGGGCGACGACCCCGAGCGCTACCGCGAGATGGGCCTCGAATTCCCGCACTGAACCGGGCTCGTGAACTTGATCTGGCGACGCCTCAGTTGGCGCGTGTCCAGCTCACATTTTTGCAGACAAGGCCGCCAACGATGCAGCCTCGTGTCACGAGGCTGGCTTTCCCGACCTTGACCTGGATCGAATAGGTCAGGTTGCGTTTCGGATCGAAAGCCCTGCCAGCCAATGTGTCGGCGGACTTCGGCTTGACTGTCATCACCAGTTTGTCGCCGACATTTTCGCCGCCGCTGGTATCCTTGATCCATAGATTGGTAGCGCAGATATCGAACCCACAGGGCGCGATGCGCACTTTTGCATTGCCATCGCCGCGCATCCAGATGCCGCTGGCGTCGGGCTGCGACGCAGCAGCTGCCGCACCAGCCAGCCAGAGAACACTTAACCCCAGCACGATCTTCCTTGCTTTCATGCCAACCTCGTCGCCACGCTTGGAAAGTACGCGGACAATCCGATTGGAGTTTCGGCAAAGGATCTATTTTTCGTGGTTCTGTTGATCGCAATGGGCCGACGCGTGGCTGTGCCGCGAAACTGTATCGCCACGCTGGCCGTTCCTGCAGCGGATCTGCAAAGCCTGCACGGGAGAGATGCTTGTTGAGAAATTACGCAATAGCCTATCTGGCCACGGCGCTCGTGTTCCTCGGCATCGATTCGATCTGGCTGACATTGACGGCAAGCCGGCTTTACAGGCCGCTGCTCGGTGACATGCTCGTCGAAGGTTTCAATCTGGCACCAGCCATTCTCTTTTATGCAATCTATGTCGGCGGTATCGTTTATTTCGGCATTCGGCCGGCCTTCGCAACGGGAAGCGCAACGACAGCCGCGCTGAACGGCGCCGTGTTCGGGTTCATTGCCTATGCCACATACGACCTCACCAATCAGGCGACCTTGAAGAACTGGCCGGTGCAGATAACCATTGCAGATCTCTGCTGGGGAACCATATTGTCGGGCACGGCAGCGACGCTGGGGTTCCTCATCGCCCGGTATCTTACTCGTACCGCTTAGCGCTCAGCGGCTGTCGCGTTCACCGATCAGGCCTGCGACCAGCAGCCCGACAAAGGCGGTCAGTGTTCCCACGCTTGTCGCGTTGAGCTTGACGAAAGCGGCATATTCCTGCGGCGTATAGGAATGCACCGGTGCTCCATAGCGTCCATGCAGGAACGTGAAGACCAGGAAGGCGGCGCCCGCGATCGCGAAACCCATCAAGCGTTCACTGGGCCTGAAAACGACGAAGCCGATCAGCACGCAAGGGATCAGGAACATCTCCACGCCCGATGCAGCGCCAAACACCTTGGCGCTCAGCATCGTATTGGCGATACCGGCCAGCGGCAGCAGCGCCCGACCGGCGGTTGCGTTCAACCGGGCCACGGCAGGCACGGCCGCGAAGAAAGGCGTCGACAGGAACAGCCAGAACGATGGCGCGATGTCCGGCCCCACGATCCAGTAGAGATAGAGCGGATAGAAGGGCTGGTTGGAAACGACCACCAGCGCAATCAGATTGGCGGTCGCAACCAGCGGGTCGTCATGCGCAGCATAGGCACGAAGCGATTGCCAGAGCGACGAAGCGCTCAAGTCTGGCTGCCCCTGGCCGGACGCAGGCGATAGTGGCTGACACCCCATTCCTCACCATTGGCATGGCCGAAGAGCCCCGCCGTTGCCAGGAAGAACAGCCGCCAGCGGCGGCGCCATAGCGTTGCGCCGGCGCCGTGGACGTCGCTCAGGATGCGATCGATACGCGGCCGGTTGGCGTCGAAATTGGCCAGCCAGTCCTCGGCGGTGCGCTGATAATGCTTGCCGCTCCAGCGCCATTCCTGCTCGACCTCGAAGATTTCGGGAAAACGCCGGATCAACCCATGGCTGGGCATGACGCCACCGGTGAAGAAATGATTGGCGATCCAGTCGGTCTTGTCGGCGTGGTCGAAACGGTAGCAGCCGTTCCTGTGGGTGAAGACGTGCAGGAACAGCTTGCCGTCATCGGCGATCCAGCCCTTTACCCGCTCCAGCAGCTTCTTCCAGTTCGACATGTGCTCGAACATCTCGACCGAGACCACGCGGTCGAAGAGCCCTTCGGGCGAGAACTCGTTCATGTCGGCGGTGATGACGCGGATATTGTCGAGGTTGCGGGCCTTCGCCTGCTCTTCAATATAGTGGCGTTGCGGCGCGGAATTGGAAACGGCGACGATCCGGGCGGCAGGAAAGCGTTCGGCCATGAACAGCGTCAGCGAGCCCCAGCCGCAACCGAGTTCCAGGATGCGCTGCCCATCGATGATATCGGCGTGGGCAATGGTTTCCTCCAGCGCATGGACTTCCGCCAGCGCCAGCGTTTCGGCGCCATTGCCATAGAGGCAACAGGAATACTTCCGGCGTGGTCCAAGTGCCAGGCCAAAGAAGGCCGGCGGCAGTTCGTAGTGCTGCTCGTTGGCGGTCTCGACATGAGTGGCGATCGGATGATCAGCCATGGCGCGGGCGAAATCGCCGTCGGTCGACATCGAGTCGGCCGACAGCCGGCGCCTGGTTCGCCCAACCAGGAACTGTATGCCGTACCGGGTCAACGGGTCCGGCAATGGCGTGCGCTCGACGGTGTTGATGGCGGAGGCGATCAGGTTCATGTGGGCCCACTCTTCGGCGTCAGGAGGGAGGCTGTCGGCATTGGTGGCCCCGGCCAGAACGCGTTGACGCGGGCCTGATAGGCGCGAAAGCTGTCGCCGCGCGATCGCAGCATGTGCGCTTCCAGTGGCGGGATGCCGGAGACGTGGACAAGCAGCCAGTACATGAAGGCCGGGCCGCAGAGCGCAATCCATCCCCATGGATAGACGCCGCTCAGGTCGATGGCGATGACCGCATAGGCAAGCCAGCCCAGCCATTCAAAGAAGTAATTCGGGTGACGTGAAAAAGTCCAGAGACCAGTATCGCACACGCGACCTATGTTGCCGGGTTCGGCGCGGAACCGGGTCAGTTGCCGGTCGGCCATGGTTTCGCCGCCGATGGCGACGGCAAGGATGAGGACGCCCAGCCAATCGCTGAAGCGAAGGGTCGGCGCCGGATTATGTGCGGCGGCGGCGATGGCGATGACCAGCAAGAAGGCGCAAGCGGCCTGTATCTGCAGGAACCAGAACAGGCGGTTGCGAAAATTGTCGGCCCATTCACTGCGCAACTGCCGATAACGAGGATCGTCGCCGCCTTTCCTCGTGCGCGCGACAATATGCAGGCCGAGTCGCAGCGACCAGATCGCCGCCAGCCCGGCGACGACAAGCTGTCGGGTTGTCGGATGCGGCCACTCGCCAACAGGAAGGAGCGACGCCACAACGCCGGCGCCACCAACCGCGAATGACCATATCGCATCCACCCATCCGGATTGTCCCGAGCGAATCGCAATTGCCCATGCGCCCGTCATGATGAGCGAAAGGGAAATGGCGGTTGCTATGATCGGCGTGGCAAGTGTCACGGAATGGTATCTTGATCAGTCAGGACGCGTTGTTCTCGGACCAATAACGCGACAATGCCTCCGCGAGTTTCGCTCTGCTGGCAAAAGCCTCCCAATGACTGACTGAATCCATTTTCGACGTGCCGCAACGTCAGGCGGCCGCCCAACGCGGCCATGGACGTGGCTCTAATACGGGACGATATCCCAACCTCGCTCGCTTTGAGGTTTTCATTCCTGAGAGCCGGGAATCTTGAGAATAAATTCTAAGCTATCGTCATATTTGGGAATTTTCGATTTCCTATCTGTCAGATATCGGAAAATGTGCGTAGATGAAAATTAGTTAGCCGGATAATTTTATAGTAATTATGTAAGAAATACTACGCTGTGCCATTTGTGCCATTCATATATTGTGACGTGATATTTGTACAACACAGAACTAATCTGTCTATTTTATGGATGTTATTTCCAAGTTTGTCATTGAAGGCTGAAGGTCGGTGAGTATGTTCGCCGCCGGAAGAGGGGCGCGGTGCGAGCCTTTTTCGACGTGGGGTAAGGCGGGGAATGCTGCTGTCAGCCACAAATTCCGAAGCCAAATTGTAACTATGACTGGAGAGGTCAGAAAATGAACATCAAGAGCCTTCTTCTCGGCTCCGCTGCGGCAATGATCGCAGTCTCTGGCGCTCGCGCGGCTGATGCTGTCGTCGTTGCCGAGCCAGAACCAGCCCAGTACGTCAAGATCTGTGACGTCTATGGCGCCGGCTACTTCTATATTCCGGGCACCGAGACCTGCCTGCGCATCGGCGGCTACATCCGCTTCGACGCCGGCTTTGGCGATGGTGGCCGCGTACTGGATGGCACGACGACGCGCGATCAGATGGATGGCGGCCTGCAACAGACCTGGAGCAAGAACACCCGCTTCGCTTTCAGGACCTACACTGGCCAGGAAACCGAATTCGGCACTTTGAAAACCTTCACCGAGCTCCGTCTCAACTACGGCAACGTTCAGGCCAAGGACAGTGACGGCAACATTACCGGTAGCCCTGCCGGCAACAAAGCGGCTGACATCCACTTCGCCTGGATTCAGCTTGGCGGCTTGCGCGTTGGTAAGGACGAAACGGTCTACGATACGTTCATCGGCTATGCCGGCAATGTCGTGCAGGACACGATCATCCCGTACGGCCTCAAGGACACCAACCTAATCAGCTACTATTTCGACGCTGGCAATGGTTTCACGGCGGTTGCTTCGCTCGAAGAGGGCTCGGGAGCTCAGACGATCGACAGCTACATTCCGCACGTGGTCGGCGGTGTGAAGTACAAGGGCGGTTGGGGTGCGATCACCGCTGTTGGCTCCTACAACAGCGCTTGGGAAGAATGGGCAGGCAAGGCTCGTCTTGACATCAATG
>JAQGMQ010000943.1 GCA_028292305.1 Rhodoferax sp. | reverse complement strand
GCGGCCTTCCCTGGAGAATCCTACAACTATGCGCTGGAGGTGCTGTAGGCGCTTGCGTATCCAAGGTGACATCCAAGCAAGTGTACTGTCATATCCCGTCAGCTCCGCTTCCAACCAACTAATTACCCGTTCAACTTCTAAAGTGATTAAAGTAATTTCTTCCTGAGAGCGTTTCAAACGTAGGATAGAGTCCATGGCTGGACGAATGCTGGCATTGGTTGCCCATTCTTCATTAATCTTACATCGATTGATGTCCCAAAACGAGTCTAAAGTGAGCCCTTTGTCACGAACGGTCTTAGTAACTAACTCACGTGGTCGAAACTGGACAGGAAGCTGTTTGATTGCCTCGTTGTATTCCGCAATATCCTTTGCAATTGCCTTGAATCGGTGATTGAGGTTGTACACAAACCTTTTAGATTCTTTATGCCCACGTACAAGGTGATGGAGTTTGGCTTGCTCCAAGTCTCTGGTGGTGCAATTCGATATGAGAGACTTTTGTATCCTATGTATGTCTCTAAGAATAAATCGTTCACCATAAATGAGATATTTCAATCCTGGGGTTTCCTTATCCTGCCATTCTTCGTAGCTTTGTCCTGCCTTTGCCAGTAAAGTTGTAGTACGCCGAAGGGCGGCCTGTCCTGGGATTGTAGTAGCCAAATCGGCCCTCACAAATTGCCGTTGTGGATTAGTTGCTTCGGTTGCTGTTGGCACCCCCATTGATACATCAGCCTGCATCTTTTGGAGAAGTTGGTCTTCTTCCCAAATGGCCTTGAATATTTCATCGTTTTCATCGTCAAGTGGGGGTCTGTGCATTAGTTGGTTAGGTTGGTGAATTTGAGATCCAAAAAATGATCTTGAACGTACCGAAAGTTCTGATAATATTTGGCCTGAAGTGCAAGCTGTTCCTCTAGGTATTCGCCACTGTATTGACTGTTCTGAGGTGATTGCTGTTTGTAGAATTGATCAAGAAACTCTGTTGAGGTTGCTATGTTTTCCGAAGCCTTCTTGAGTCGGAGAGCGAGTAAATACCCTACATGGCAAGATAATCAGAGATCGTCACTTTGATTAGACATGATTCTTGGTGGGTACCCAATTTCTCACGGTGGAGCCTGGCTATAAACATAGCATGATCATCCAGGCGTTGCAAGCGTCTGGGAGCTGACATCACCCGAGTGGATGCAACCAAATGGGTCTTGGTTGACCAATCACTCTCGTTTTCCTCCCCAATCATATTACCCCATCCTTCAGACCGAACAGTATTCATCAGCACGTGACACTTGTATTCATGAGCGTATAGATGAAATCTGCCAATACGGCACTCGAGATTAGCAGCGAGGCTTGGGGCAAGGCGCTGCAAATTGTTAGTCTTATTAGTCAAATTGAGATATTTAATGCCATACAAACCTGGACGGTAGTGGAGAAAATGCAAGCTATATCATAGCAACATCTAATGCGGGTGATGTCAGGTCTTAACTGTTGCAAGGTCTTTAAAAGGGTGATGGCGTGTCTTGCACGTTCCCCCGTATATATATTGAGATATCTAAGAGGACAACCGTGGCGGCAAACCATGCCCATAACTCCGGTTTCATCAAACAGATCTAAGGACCTTAGCTCCCTAGTACTTCCCGATTTGGTTTCCCAACCTCTCGTTGCCCGGAATTGTGAATCACATGATAAGGTGGGGGACTTGGAATTATCAAGACCCAGAGGCTGTTCATTATCTTCGGGGTCATCCTCTGTAGCGTTCCCATAAAATCGTCTATTCTTTGCAACGAAAAGTGCCGTAGGGAATTCTTCAAACTCTTGAAAAGTTGGCGACTTCTCCTTGGTATCTTTGAACCGGCGGAGTTGCATATTACCATCAACGGAAACAAAAATGGTTTTATCTGGCTCTTCAGCTCCAAAATTGCAGCATGCAGGGCAAAGATTTTCGAGTTTGCTGGGATCCCAGGAATGTGTAAGATGATCTGGACTTTGGGCCGATAGTTGTTGGAAAGTATAAGACTCAAAATCAAATTCCAATGCCCTCCAATGATGATATGCGTCAAGCAACTGAAATCATGGCTGAGCGGAGTCCTGAGATTATATGAATTCCATGATAACGTACCTGACGATAGAAATTAGGGATATCACTCTGATGATTGAGCTGCAGATAACTTCGCAAACCCCGAGCCCAGGGATAAACGCGACCAATACCGTAACAAATTTGTTCATGTAGCAGCTGAAGGACACTAGTTTTGAAAACAACTGAGGCCCGCAGAGGTTTTGAAGGGAAAATTTGTTGATTGAGAAGTTTTGCACTCTTTTGCCCACACTGGCAATATTGATATTGGAGTGTTTGAATATCTGCATAGGATTATTAGTACTGGATATGTGGAACCCAGGAGTGATTAAAGGCTCACCATTCAGGGAAATGACTTGTATAGACATTGGTCTGCGGTCTGGGCATTCACAGCTATTTGGCTGGCGCCCGGTAAGGATTTCGAGCATTAAGGACCTTACCTTGGCCCAGTTAAGAGCCAGTTGTTCTCTATTTTGAGCATTAGTTCGAGGGGGGTGGTGAGCGCCGCCTGCCTCCCGAAGTATACGTCTGGCTTCTCCCAATAAATCGTCACATTCGCCTTCTTGACCTCTAAGATTGGTATCCTCCCAATCCAAATCTAAGTTCTGCATCTCGTTAGCTAAGTCAGTGAGGTTTGGGATTCCTCTTCGGGGGAGATTTCTGAGGCGATCCAGAGCTTGAGGCATCTGTATCTTGTGGTAACGCTCCATTTTCGCTTCAGACGAAAACGTTTTGACATTCTTTTTCCCAGTTTTGGGGTTGAATGCTACAACTCTGTTAACTTCCTTGCGACTCATGGTAGGCGAAGGCTGTGGGGTCTGAGGAGTGGAGAGACAGAAGGTTATGGGTTGCGGACATTTAGATGACTGCCAAGGACAAGTAGGTAAGTATATTTGTGGTAGACTAAACACGTGCATATGAACTCATATGTTGCATTATGTATGTAAAGGGGTTGCGGACATTTAGATGACTGCCAAGGACAGTAGGTTATATTTGTGGTAGACTAAACACGCGCATATGAACTCATATGTTGCATTATGTATGTAAAGTACCAACTCAATATTTGTTTCATGGCTAGTTTTTCTTGCTTTCTTTATTGAGAGGAACTCAATTGCATTTCATTGTCTCAACCTGGCCGTTTACTAGACTGTTTTTATTCGTTCCCATAGTATAAGTTCATATGAAAAACAAAATGGAAATAAAAAAAGGAAGAGACAATAGCCAGTAGAGCCAGCACAAATCAACAATTCAACCCACAAACCTACATAGATATATAAAGAAAAATAGAGAAAAAGAGGACAAACAAAAAGAGCACGCACACAGAGAGGACGGACAGAGGAGGGAGGAACAGAGAACAGAGAGGACGGACAGAGAGGGGAGGAACAGAGAACAAAGAGGGGAGGAACAGAGAACAGAGAGGACGGTAAGAGAGGGGAGGAACAGAGAGGGGAGAATCATGAATGGCTCTATAATATGAGAGAGTGAGCCTGTAAACTTCCGTGGAGTATTAAGGATTAAACATACATGCCACTCCAATGTACGCTTTCCATTGAAACGCTTTCATTGCATCTGTTGTGTTATCACCCCAACCAAATCCAAAAGCTCTGTCCAGATCTTCCCACACCTCCGGTGGAGGGAATTGGTCACTAGCTGGATTGAGTTTCTTCCATGAGTTGGGTGAACCCGGTATCCTTCGACCTGTGAGAATGTTCACCGGCACTCTCCATACCCCTCTCAATGGGGAATTCCTGCGCCTTTCGGCGTTCGCCGTGACTATCCAGGTGTTATACCGGCTATAGTATGAGTGAGTGAGCCTGTGAACTTCCTTCCATTGAGTATTAAGGATTATACAAACATATTCTGCCTGATTTTTCTCCGATACGCTTCATTGGAGGTCGGCGGATTTCTTTCTAGTCGGCCGGGGGGGGCACTCGGATACGCGGGGCGTGGTGGCATCGATATCAATGTGAGTTGATGTATTAAGGTACGTAGGTATTGAATTGTAGTGATTAGTAGAAGATGATTTCAGAGTTGTTGAGATTGGGCTGGGAGACTCACCCTTTTAACTTGCTTGCTATAATATAATGAATGGGGATATTGCGTATGTGCTTTGGGCTTTACTGTTTGACGCTGGATATCCACTGTAGGTTCCTTTATTTGTGCGCGTTTGAATCCGTTCATAGGTACCATTCCATTCCTTAGTCTTGGTCCGACTGCTCTAAGGACCATAAAGGTGCATATGTGCGCGTATGAAGCCGTTCATAGTCCCATTCATTCACCACACCATTGCTTGGTTTGACTGCTTCAAAGGTGTCTTTGTTGGTTTTCAAGGTCTGCGACAATCTAGCAGCCTCCAAGGGCCATAAGGGTGCATATGTGCGCGTATGGAGTTGTTCATAGTTCCATTCATTGAGCATTCCTTAGTCTTAGTCCGACCGCTTCAAGGACAATTCATTTGATAGCACCGGCGTAGCATACTAAGGATACTTATCCAAAGATCCAGAGGCCGTTTGGAAAAACAAATTAGTTGCCGCTCACACACAAGACTGTAAGAGCTGAAGTTAGCATCATAGTTAAGTAGTTAAAGAACAAAGGTGTTGCTAATATCAAGAGAAGGGGGTAATACTATATGCCTTCTTGCCTGCACAATTGAGACCAGTTGGACCAAGGTCCTCTCTGGTTACGAGACTAGGTAAGTAAGTACCTAGGTACTTAGGTAGGTAGGTCCTCTGAATTGAATACAGATCTGAACGCAAACAGAATCCTTGGAATACCTACTAGTACCTACTTAACTACCTACCTAGGTAGCCGACATTCGCCAAGGCCGACATTCGCCAAGGCCGACCTGGTATTGGGGTTACATGTTTCTTCCTGAAATGGAATTCCCGAGGAAGGTAATTCTAGTCTCGTACCCAAACCAGGTAATTTCCGTGTACTGCAATACCGTTGCAGCGGTACGTTAAGTCAGTCTGGCTACACGTTAAGTATTTAAGTATTTACCTAGAAAGTAGGTAATTGAGTACTTGTATAGGTATATAAGTATATACTAACGTAGGTCTTGTAAGTCTATATACTCATGGCATGGGTACTTGTAAGTCAGTATTCTTTACCTTAGGTATACAAGGTGAAGCGAAACCTCATAGGTAGCAACAGTGTGGGAACCAACGAATTGGATAAATCTTCATGAGTTATATTGATTGCTACCAAAGTTCTTCATTCCTCATAGCAGTGGTATACCGGCAGTTAATTTGAATACTCCTGTAATTATTATATTGACATAGACTACACTGCCTTCAATAAACATGTACACGGCTTCATTCATATAAACGCTTATGCTTGTCTTATAGAAGTTATGAGTTATCGGATCAACACAATTGTCATGGCCTAGTAGTAAGATAGTCTGGTTGGTAGCAATACCTCGATCGGTTGAATCACCCACAACATAAACTGGTTCGAAACACGTCAAGAGCAATACTATGTAACAAATTTTTTTTTTCCATGCAGCTCAACTAGTCTCGACCTCGATTCTAGATCACTATGAGTTCCTAAGATACAAAAGAATTTGACCAACTAAGACTAGTACATAGATGGAGAATACCGCGCAACATAAGAAATCAAGACAGAGACAAAGGAAAGAATACCGCACAACATAAGAAATCAAGACAGAGACAAAGAAAAGAATACCGCGCACCATAAGAAATCAAGACAGAGACAAAGGAAACACCGCCTCAACCCCCGATTCATAACCCTGCTTCTTTCAGCTTTGTCAGACCCTCAGGGCAAGATAAGACCCTTTCTTTAATTGCAAGCATCATCTTCAACTCACACTCCACCGACCTCCTATTGTTGTTGTCGCAATAGAAAATCCCACAGGATTGCAGTGCGTCGGGTCCTCCATCTTTTGCCCTCACCTCCTTAACCCACCCGGAGATACGCCTTGCCACAAGATCAACGGGATCAGTGGAGATCATTTTCTGCACTTGAGTTACAACTCTCGAATCATTTTGAACTCGGTTCTGGAGGACAATTTTAGCAACAGCGCCAATAGCAATATACACTATATTCAAAGGCATGAATATCAACCTTGATCTTCTCAATTCGGCCTTCGTTTTCGTGCGAAACTGGCACCTGCATGAAGTCGAGCAACTCTTCGAACAGCTCAGTTTGCTTGCTCCCCCGCAGCCCCTTGTCCCAGACATATTCCCGGATAACAGGAGCATCCGCCTCAGTGACAGTAAAAGTCTTGCCAGAGTTAGCTCCAGAAGTAATAAAAAAACATAAGTTACTAGGAAAACCCCTACTTTGCGGAGGATTTCTTGGGATAGGACCCACCCCTCCATTTCTTTGGCATTTGGTTGGGGTACATCATCCCCCGGCTCTACTTCAAGAAGGTCCTGCATGACCTTCTTTGCATATCCTTTTTCATACTTCCGTTCACGAGCTTTGGCTCGGCCGGTTTCCGCCTCCATGTTTAGCACTACCTGCAGCGTGCTCGCTGGGTTAGTACAATACTTCTATATGCGTTTTCCCGCGGCCGGGTTTGAATACCTTTGGCATATTTTAATATAAATAGCTCACTCTGTGATAGCAGAACTGTGATGGCCGGAGCGTGAATATCAAGGCTGTATTGTGTTTTGGTGCTGGTGAGGATGGAGGACGAAGTGGTCGAAGTTTGCATGGGCACAAGAACAGAAGTTTGCGAGTTATTGAAGTGGAGGAGGAAAGGAGAGGAAACATGATTTCGCTTCACGAAGATTCCGATGCCAAATTGGGTAGTTGTGTAAGTTTGTCCCCCGGCCTTCGTTCTCTGCCTTGGCGTTATGGTGCTTTCTGGTCCATGCATGTACAACTGCATATGTGCCCATCCGCAGTCTTACATCCTTTCTCTCTTTTCCATCTTTTCCACCACCTTACAACTGCTTGCTAACAATCGGAATTAATCTATATCACCACTATCATCAGTTCTCTTAATGTCGGTATTATCCAGGGCATCGAGTACCCTAAGGTCTGGGTTTCAAGCGATCCCATTGAACCCTGCAAGACAGGCTCTGTTAGATACAACGATACAAACTATTCAACGGAGAGGGGGACCCTTGACGGCAAAAGAACTCAAGGCTTTGTCCAAACAATTGGATCCCTGGAGCGTGGTGAAAATCCAGGTATGCATGGAAAGTCGTGTAAAGGGTGTACTAACAAGTAATCAGAACTACATTGATGCTCGTCTGCACAGTCTGGATCATGATAACGGGTTCACCGAACTTAACCAACAAGAGGAAGGAAACATCAACAATATCTACACAAGTACCTCAATTACAATCGCGACTCCACCGCCCTCTCAATATTCTCCACCCGTCCCCCATTACCCTGCCCCCCCACCCCCCCCTTCCCCAGAACTTGAACCGTCAGGATCCTCATTAGTTGGATTTTTCAATGACCTTGATGACACTTTGTTTTTGGCCATGGTATGTTTTCTATTTCATAATCTTGTGATATACATAGTATAACTAACTATGGGAAAGGCAACAGCCCTGTACAAAGGAACAAGTACTGCCAAAGGATTTAAACCGGATCCGCACATGAGTCGAATACAAATCCTCCAAGTGTGGAAAGAGAAGCAGCTGGCCAAAGGGCAAAGGAAGGGGGGTATAAAACCAAAGAAATCCTATATGCCCATTTCCCAAAGTGAACTACTTTCACTGAGAACCGAGTTGAAGAAATTCTGACGAACCTAATTGTGGCATATATCTCTTTTTTTCCTCATTTATGTTCTCGTTCCTTCTTTTCCTACATTGGTTGGTTCAGATTTTCACTTGTTTGATACATTGCTTGACTTGAGTATTCCAGAATTGGAGGTTCTCGCTTGTTTTTTTTTCGTACGTAGCCAGAGCATTCCGGTGGTCTTTTTGGTTGTGTACATTGCTTAAACATTCAGCAGGATTGTTTTTTTCTACGCGGTGAGAAGATTTGTGAAGCACACAACTACATTTGTCATATCTTTGAATATGAACTCGTATGTCAATATAAGCATATGTACTTGATACTCCCGGATGCCATTTCAAACCCAGGTACTAGGTAGTGCTAGGTACTAGGTACTCAACTACTGTTTTTATCCTTTGCATTAATCCGGGGCTCCTGATGCATCATAACTTCCCTGCAATTGTACGTATATAACCTCATATGGGCTCATATAGCTCTTTTCCTCCACTAACTTAAATTAGAAGACAAACCCAAGGAATCTACACCCCCGCTATAACTACTTTTCCAAAGACAGATCATATTCAAACCCTTATTCTTGCCTCTTCCGCGTGAATTTTAGACTCCCATCATCTAAACTTTCATGCACCTTCCGCACATCATCTGCCACCGGCGACTGCAGGCGTGTTTCAACCTCCCCTAGTTCTCCCCACCCAGCCGGAAATTCAATCTGAACACCCGATTTATCCAGCTGCTCCAACAATACCCCTTTCTGTCGGGGGATACAACGTAGAGGCCTGGTGGGCGGCTCAATTTGTTCATCTACTGTGGGTTAGTATAATTGTCCCTTTTTGATAGACAGAACGTTTGAAAAGGGATCACCATACTAATTTTTTTTAGCAATAGCACTGTGCACTTTGTACGGAGTTCGTCGCGTGCCTTTCGACGCTTTGCACCCCCTGCCGCCTCCCCTGTTGCTTCCCGCGCCTCATCCGCAATTATCCCCCCCCGGACCATCTTCGTAAATGAAGTCATTCCCACACCTTTCTGTTCTTGGAGCATGGTGAAGTCCGCGCACCGCCCATCATTGGCCAGTTTCAGAGTGTGGTCCTCTGATACTGCCATTATCACCATTTCAATTCCCAATGTCTGGGCATAGTTCGCCTTTAAACACATCACATGTTAAGTAGTTTCCTCAATTCCTACTTTGTAAGGAGCAGCCACTTACCGCATTCTCAAGGCTTTTCAGTCCCTTTCTTCTGGCTTTCCTCAAAGTGTCAGTTTTCACTCTGACCCCATTCTTTAAGTCGTTCTTCTCCTCTTCCACCAGCTGCCTCAATTCCATCTGCCGGTCTGGATCGTAGTAGATATTATCCTTGGCCCATATGGCCAATTGCCCTTTCATGGCAGCTCCTCCCTTCCTTAATTCGACTGGCATCTCTTTGTTGGCAATTTTTAATGCCGTATTCCACATATTCGGCACATAGGTTCGAGTCCTTATTACTAGTGGCGGCATATCGGTCATGATAGCTTTGAGGGTGTCATCAAAAGATTTGTGCTCCCGGCTGCAAATTCCCCTCAGATCAAGGAGAAATTGGGTTGCAAGCGTGGTCACCTCCTCCTCGAATGCATTGTTTACATCCCCCATCTCCGGCAGGTCATCATTACCCAGGTCATTATTGCCAGAAGGCTCCATTACTATGTAGTTGAAAGGAGGGGCGTTGTTTGGGGCGTTTGGTATGGTACTTTGTTTCAAAACATACGCTGCCATACACAAACATACAAAAACATATGAGTACTGACCTATGTTTTGCCTTGGCAAACCCGTGTTACTACTGTTTAAAGCCTTTCTCACAATTACCCAAACGGGATGGATAAAAAAGGATTGCAAGAATTGCATATGATTGCATATGACTGCATATAATTGCATATCGCCGTATTTTCTTTCTCATTCCAACACGCACGCACAGATTCCTTCAAGTAATATATCCACACCCGCGTCATCCAACGTCATCTCCATCATCCACCTCCACCTCATCATCTAGGTCTCCCTCCCCCCCGTTCAACTCCACATAAACTGCCAACACCTTTCGCAAAAAACGCCCCGAGATTGCCACCAATTCTCCTCTTGGTATGGGCCACTTCTAAGTACAGCTTATTCTACGTGGAACCCTTCTTGTTGATCAGGCCCATCTCATCCATCAAAAATTTAGATCCTTCGCAATTTGTTGCTCTGTTGATTCAATCCTCAGCGTATTTGCCTCCTCATAAGTGAGCCCAAGATCCTTCATGGTAAAGAGATTCAAGACCTCAGGCACCAGTATGTATTGCACCCATATATCCCTCTCCACCCCAGATGGCCGCTCAGGAAGTCTCATCTCGAGACCGTCAAGTATATACATCAACAGCTCTTCGGCTATAGGTATATAGATTAGTAAGATTCCGTATAGCTTTCAGAAGGTAGGCAGTATTGTATGCTTACCTTCAGCGCCATAGTACCCAAATCCCATTGCGTCCATGTGCAACATTCCGGCCAAACTAGATCCTGCGTTTTGCCGCAGGATTCCTGCCTCCTTTGCTGAGCGAAGCAGAAACGATGTCTCGCCAGCAATAATGCCGTTTAATTCCACTAGTATTTCATCAACCCTTTTTTCAAGTGCCATTCTTGTAATATCAGGGGTTGGATATGGTGATTCTCCGTCTGTCGATCCACTTCCCTTTTCAAGCCCGACCTCAGATTGTGAAGGTTTGGTAGTACTGTAATAGTGACTCTCAAAGGAGCAGCCATACTTCTCGAGATACATACTCTCCGCATGCTCCTGTATTCTTTCATCACGGCTCTTATGATAATCTTCTTGCCACAACCCGAGCCTACGTTCGAGTCCACGTTTTTGACTCTCCCAGGCCTTATATTCACAAATATATGTGGCCACAGCTTTGTGGTATGCAATAAACTGCATCCACTCATCATCATTGTTTTCGTCATCAATCTGAGCAGCATTTTCTTCAGGAGCACCATTTTCTTCTGGAGCAGCATTGGTTGGCCTACTTCGGATCTTTTGTGTCCGTAATACTCTCTAGACACAATTAGGATAACTCTTATAAGTTCTCAACACGGGAAAGATACATTACGGGCCTCTGCTGAGGTGTATATAGGGTCAGTGCGACCAACGTAAACACCAAGAGTCTCTTCCAGGGTAAAAAAGATGTTAGAAGGGTCAATTTTGGCCTTGAGAAGAGGCATTTCGGAGAGACATGGCTTAAGGAGCATTAGATGCTCCTCTAAGTGGATTGTAGCGACCTTCTTATAGCTCTGCAATCTCATCAAGGCAACGTGCCGCATGGGGAACTTCGCCTTATATCGGGAGTTGCGCCCTTGCCGCTGGGCTCGAGCATCAATTGACGAAGCCTTTGCCTTTCCTCGTGGTAACCCCTCTAATAATTCCGGGTGTTCCGGATGGGATTTCTTCAGATGTCTTTTAAGGGAGTTGGACGCCGATTTGCCGCCAAAACTGCTACTGCAACCCTCCATTGGGCATGAGGTGCGATTTGAGGTTTCGGCCGTGGCTTCTTCCATTGTTCGTATATTTAAGGGGTTGGGTTGAGAATGTGGGTTGGGTTGAGAATGTGGGTTGGGTTGAAAATGTGGGTTGGGTTGGGGAGTGACCGGCTTGGTATTTTGGCTGGTGTTTCCTACCTGATAGTTATACGTATTGTTTGTTTATTATTGAGCGATCGATAGTGTAGTGTAAACCCTTATTAGCAACTACCCAAGTAGGCAACCAACGGGTTTACATTTGGCATAGTGTTCAATTGCCAAGCCTTTGACGGTCAGGTGCCACGGATACGTTGTCGTTTGTACGTACGCACGCATATGCCTTCATATGAATGCTTAAACGGGCACATATTTTATGTTTCCATTATTCATAGTAGCCCAATGCATTAGGCTACTAGCTATTATAAATACCACCAATTGTATTGTACACATGTCATATACAGTTTGGTAACATACCTGTTCGCCATAGCAACCAACGAAAATTCCCACCTTGTTTGGTGCAAACAAACAAGTACCTAGAACTATATACATACTTATGCTCATATATGAAGACATATGTGGGCATTCCAGACTACTATTACTATACAAAGTTTGAACGAAGACAGTGTCTTCAAAAGTTACACTTAAGTTAGTTACAATGGCAATTCGTCTTAAGCCTCCACGTGGAAGACGCGTGGATGAGCTGCCAAGCGTAGCGCTCTAGACCGTCTTAAACCCCCGACTGTGAAGACGCAAAATGGCATCCGTCTTAAGCCTCCACTCCGAAGACGCATAACTGAGCCGCCAAGCGTTGCAACCTGGACCGTCTTCAGGTGGCTAGGGTGAGGACGCCAAGCATAGCTCTGCAAAGG
>JAQGMQ010000831.1 GCA_028292305.1 Rhodoferax sp. | reverse complement strand
TGCGGGTGCTGGTCAGCGCCATCGGCACGCTCACCGCGCAGAACACGGCGCTGGTGCGCACCAAGGCCGACGGCGAACTCAAGGCGATCCATTTCAAGGAAGGCCAGATGGTGAAGGCCGGCCAGCTGCTGGCCGAGATCGACCCGCGCAGCTACCAGGTGCAGCTGGCCCAGGCCCAAGGCCAACTGGTGCGTGACCAGGCCCAGCTCACCAATGCCCGGCTCGACCTGCAGCGCTACAAGGACCTGCTGGGCAAGGACTCGATCGCCAGCCAGCAGGTCGACACGCAGGCCGCGCTGGCCCGCCAGCTGGAAGGCACGGTGCAGGCCGACCAGGCTGCGGTCGACAGCGCGAAGCTGCAGCTGTCGTACACCCGCGTCACGGCGCCGATCAGCGGCCGGCTCGGCCTGAAGCAGGCCGACCTGGGCAACGTGGTGCACGCCAGCGACACCACCGGCATCGTCAGCATCACCCAGGTGCAGCCGATCTCGGTGGTGTTCGCCGTGCCCGAGACCAACCTGCCGCAGATCAACCGCAAGCTGCAGGCCGGCGAGCCCATGGCCGTGGAAGCCTGGGACCGCGAACAGAAGACGCGGCTGGCCGTGGGCAAGGTCGGCACCACCGACAACGCCATCGACACCAGCACCGGCACCATCAAGCTGAAGGCATCGTTTGCCAATGCCGACGGCTCTTTGTTCCCCAACCAGTTCGCCAACATCCGGCTGCAGCTGGACACCCTGGTCGGCGCGCTGACGGTGCCCACGGCGGCCGTGCAGCGCGGCGCGCAGGGCACCTTCGTCTACGCCATGCAGCCCGACGGCGGCGTGGCGCTGCGGGTGGTGAAGCTGGGCGCCACCGAAGGGGATGCGGTCAGCGTGCAGGGCGACCTGGCCGAGGGCGAGCAGGTGGTGACCGACGGCGCCGACCGGCTGCGTGACGGCGCCAAGGTCGAAGTCATCACCCCGGCGGCCCGGCCACGCATGCCAGGCGCCAGCGGCGATACGGGCGCGGCCCCGCAGCGGCACCGGCCGGCTTCGGCATCGCCCGACGCGGCGTCGCCAGCAACTGCTGCATCTGCTGCATCTGCTGCATCTGCTGCATCTGCCGCCTCCGCTGCAACCGCGCCAGCCGACCAGGCCGCTGGCGAACGCCCGCGCTGGATGGACCGCCTGCCACCCGAGGTGGTGGCCAAGATCCAGGCCATGCCCCCCGAGGAACGGCGCGCCTACCTGCAGCAACTGCGCGAACGCCGGCAGCAACAGCCGCCGTCGGGCAACGCGCCCTGACCCCCGCACCGATCGCTGCACCGCCCCCGCCTCGGCCATGAACCTGTCGCGCCTTTTCATCCTCCGGCCCATCGCCACGGCATTGCTGATGGTGGCGATCCTGATCGGCGGCGCCCTCGCCTACCGGCTGCTGCCGCAGTCGGCGCTGCCCGAGGTCGACTACCCCACGATCCAGGTCACCACGCTCTACCCCGGTGCCAGTCCGGAGGTGATGACTTCTTCGGTCACGGCGCCGCTCGAGCGCCAGTTCGGCCAGATGCCCGGGCTGGGCCAGATGTCGTCGATCAGCTCGGGCGGGGCTTCGGTGATCACGCTGCGCTTCACCCTGGCGATCTCGCTCGACGTGGCCGAGCAGCAGGTGCAGGCGGCCATCAATGCCGGCAGCAACCTGTTGCCGAGCGATCTGCCGATGCCGCCCACCTACAGCAAGATCAACCCGGCCGACGCACCCATCCTGACGCTGGCCATCACCTCGCCTTCGCTGCCGGTGATCCGCATCCACGACCTGGTCGAAAACCGGCTCGCGCCCAAGCTGTCGCAGGTGGCCGGTGTGGGCCTGGTGGCGATTGCCGGCGGCGGCCGCCCGGCCGTGCGCATCCAGGCCAACCCGCAGCGGCTGGCCGGACTGGGCCTGTCGCTGGACGACGCCCGCACCGCCATCGCTGCGGCCAACGTGAACCAGGCCAAGGGCAGCTTCGACGGCCCCTTGCGCGCGTCGACCATCGACGCCAACGACCAGCTGAAGTCGGCGGCCGACTATGCGCAGCTGATCATTGCCTACAAGAACGGCAACCCGGTGCGGCTCAGCGACGTGGCCGCCATCGTCGACGACGCCGAAAACACCCGGCTCGCCGCCTGGGCCGGCATGGCGGCCGACGCCCCATCACAGACGCAGCCAGGTGGCACGAACTCCGGCGCCAACACCCCCGCCGTGATCCTGAACATCCAGCGCCAGCCCGGCGCCAATGTCATCGAAACGGTGGACCGCATCCAGGCATTGCTGCCGCAGTTGCAGGCCACGCTGCCGGCTTCGATCGACGTGCGCGTGCTGACCGACCGCACGGTCACCATCCGCGCCTCGGTGCACGACGTGCAGTTCGAACTGATGCTGTCGATCGCGCTGGTGGTGCTGGTGATCTTCGTGTTCCTGCGCAGCGCGCAGGCCACGCTGATCCCGAGTTTCGCCGTGCCGCTGTCGCTCATCGGCACCTTCGGCGTGATGTACCTGGCGGGTTTCTCGATCAACAACCTCACGCTGATGGCGCTGACGATTTCCACGGGTTTCGTGGTGGACGACGCGATCGTGATGATCGAGAACATCGCGCGCTATGTCGAGAAGGGCGAGCCTGCCATGGCCGCGGCCTTGAAGGGCGCGCAACAGATCGGCTTCACCATCATCTCGCTGACGATCTCGCTGATCGCGGTGCTGATCCCGCTGCTGTTCATGGGCGACGTGGTGGGTCGGCTGTTCCATGAATTCGCGATCACGCTGGCGGT
>JAQGMQ010000701.1 GCA_028292305.1 Rhodoferax sp. | reverse complement strand
TCACCGCGTTGCACCTTTTCGACGATCCACGCGCCGGTGGTGATGACGTCGCCGGCGCGCAGCCCGCCGGTGTATTTGGCCGCGTGGTTGAACAGGCCGGCCAGGCCGGCCAGCGGGTCGCCGGTCGGGTGGGTGCCGCGGGTCTCGGCGACGGGTTTCCCGTTGACCAGCAGGCGGCTGGCCTGGCGCGCCCAGTCTTCCAGTGTGAACCTGGCGAACGGGGTGTAGGGGAGTTCGGCCCCGATGACCAGGCTGGCGTGCAGGCCCTGGTCGGCCGTCTTCCAGGTGCTGGCGGAGGTCAGCCCGCCGACCAGGCGGGTGGTGACGATTTCGATCGACACGCAGACCGTGCCGATGCTGGCTGCCACGTCCTGCGCATTCGCCGGCGTGCGGGCCAGGCGCAGGGCCAGTTCGGCCTCGATCACCACCTCGCCGGTAGGCGGCGCTTGCCAGTCGGCGGGGCTCTGCAGCACGACGGGCAGCGGCGCGGCGCTGATCTGCTGGCCCTTGCCGCCCACCTTCCAGGCTTTCGCGCCCTCGGGGAACCAACCCAGCGCCGCGCCAACCGCGGCCTGGATGGCATACGCGTCGTCAGTCGTCGGCGCGTCGCCCAGCGGCTGCCAGGGCTGGTTGGTGGCGCGGGCGTTGAGCAACTGCTGGACGATGTCTTGGTTGCGCTCGGAAAGGGTCATTCGGAACTCCGTGGTTGAGAAAGATGGAAGGATGGAGGATGAGGTCAGAAGCCGTTATTTTGAGCGATGGGGCGCCGCGCCGAGTGCGGCGGCCAGCGCGCCCGCGGTGAGGCTGGTCTCCGTGGGCCAGGCATTGGCGGCCTGACCGTGCAGGTAGACGGCGTCGCACGCGACCTCAAAAGCAGGGTGGCCGCCGGCGAGCAAGGCACCCGTGAGCCCGGCCAGCACATCGCCGGTGCCGGCGGTGGCCAACCGCGCGTTGCCTGTCGGGTTGATGCGGGGGGCGGCATTCGGCGCGGCGATCACCGAGCCCGAACCCTTGAGCACCACCACGCATTGAAAGCGCTCGGCCAGTTGCCTCGCCGCCGACAGTCGGTCGGCCTGAATTTCCGCCGTGGGCACGCCGAGCAGCCGCGCGGCTTCGAGCGGGTGCGGCGTGAGCACGGTTGGCCGGCCAGCGCCGCGGTGGCGCAGTTGCGCCTGCAGCGCGGCGTCGCCGGCGACCGCGTTCAGGGCATCGGCGTCGAGTACCAGCCGTGGTGCTTCGGCCAGCACGCGGGGCAGGGCAGCGGCCACCAACTGGCCACCGCCGCAACCGCAGACCACCGTTTGCCTGCCCAGGTCGAGCGTGTCGACGGCGCGCAGCATGAGTTCGGGATGCGCCGCGGCCAGCGCCATCGCGCCATCGGCCTGCAGAGCGTTGCCCAGCAGCGCCACGAAAACCCGTCCCGCGCCGCCGTGCAGGCTGGCCGAGCCCGCCAAGAGGGCCGCGCCGGTCGTGCCCGGCGCGCCGCCGATGATGGCCACGTCGCCGAATGTGCCCTTGTGGCTGGCGTGCGCACGCGGACGAAAGTCGGGTGGGCCGCTGAGCACGGCACTCGGCGCCTCGGCGGTGTTCACGGCCAGTGTGTCGAGCCAGACCTGGCCCGCCGCATCGCGTCCATTGCCGGTGAACAGGCCGGGCTTGAGCGTGAGGAAAGTGAGCGTGTGCCGGGCATGTACCCAGGTGTTGACTTCGCCCGCGGTAGCGCCCGTGTCGGCGTTCAGCCCTGTTGGCAGATCGACCGCCAGCACGGGCGCGGCGCCGGCATTGAGCGCGGCGATCCACGCGGCCATGCGGCCTTCGGGCGCGCGGCTGCTGCCCAGGCCGAGCAGTGCGTCGATGGCGAGGTCCTGCGGGGTCAGGCCGGCAGGCGGTGTGTCGGCAAACGGCACGTCGGCAGCCCTGGCGCGGCCCAGCGCGGCCAGTGCGTCGGCCGGCAAGCGGGCTTCGTCGCCGAGCCAGGTCACCACCACCGCCTTGCCCCCTTGGTGCAGGTGCAGCGCTGCCTCGAGCCCGTCGCCTCCGTTGTTGCCGGGGCCGCAGGCGATCCACACCGTGCGCGCATGTGGCGCCACGGCCATCGCCAGTTGTGCCACCGCAAGCCCGGCGCGTTGCATCAGTGTGTTCGGCGGTAAAGCGGCCAGGCCGGCGTGTTCGATGCGGCGCGTGGCGGCGCTGTTGAAAAGCGCGTGCGTCGACTGGAAGGTGATGCGTTGCATGCGGGGATTGTGGATCACCCGTCAGTGCGCGCGCGAAGTCAATCGCCCGGGCCGGGCTAGGTGCGCCAGCGCTCCAGGTCGAGGCAGTCCATGTCGACCTCGGGTGTGCGGCCCTGCACCAGATCGGCCAGGGCGCGTGCGCTGCCGCAGCTCAGCGCCCAGCCGCTCGAGCCGTGCCCCAGATTGAGCCACAGCCGGCGCTGGCCGCTGGCATCGGGCGCCGCGCAGACGACGGGCGGGCCATCGGGCAGCATCGGGCGCGCGCCCTTCCACACCTGCACGCCGCTGGCGAGTTGGCCGGCACCGGGGAACCAGTCGTGCAGCACCTTGTACAGCGTCTGGACGGCGGCTTCGTTCTTGGCTGCCGGGTCGCCGCCGATCTCGGCGCTGCCGGCCACACGCACGCGCTGACCCATTCGCGAGATCGCCACCTTGAAACGCTCGTCCATCACGGCGCTGCGCGGGGCGTTCAGCGGCTCGCGGATGTTGGCCGTGATCGAATAGCCGTACACCGCCGCCAGCGGCAGGCGCAGGCCGAGCGGGCGCAACAACGCCGCCGAGGCCACGCCGGCGCACAGCACGATGGTGTCGAAGCTGCGCGGTGCCGTCTCGCCCGCCAGCAGCACCGAGGCACCGCCGGTGGTGTCGATCTGCGCCACCGTGCGGTTGAATTCGAAACGCACACCCAGCCGCTGGGCTTCGGCCTTCAGCAACATGGTGAATTGTCGGCAGTTGCCGACTTCGTCGTCGGGCAGGTGCACCGCGCCGAGCAGCGGGGTGTCGCTGCTGAGTGCGGGCTCGACCTGGCGCGCGGCGTCGGCGTCGATTTCCTTGAACTTGACGCCCGCATCGCGCAGCACCTGCAGGCCGGGCTGCACCATGGCGCGGTCTTTTTCTGCGCGCAGCAGCACCATGTAGCCGTCGCTGCGGTCGTATTCGAGGCGCAGCTCGGTGGTGAGCGCGTGCAGGCGTTCGCGGCTGTAGAAAGCCAGGCGCTGCAGGCGCGCCCGATTGGCCAGGTAGGTCTCGAGCTTGCAGGCCTTGAACCATTTCCACATCCAGCCCAGGTCGTTGCCGGACAAGGGCAGCGTGACCTTCACCGGCGCGTGGCGGCTCAACAGGCTGCCGAGCACTTTGCGCGGCATGCCCGGTGCGGCCCAGGGCGTGACATAGCCCGGTGCGACCACGCCGGCGTTGGCG
>JAQGMQ010000685.1 GCA_028292305.1 Rhodoferax sp. | reverse complement strand
CAGTGAGGCCAGGATACGGCGGCAGTCTTCGACATGCCGGGCGCCGGCTTCGGTCACCCGCACCACCCGCGTCGTGCGCGTGAGCAGGCGCACGCCGAGCAGGTTTTCCAGGTCATGGATGGCACGTGTCACGGCCGGCGGCGACAGGCTGAGCTGCCGCGCCGCGCCTGCGAAGCCTTGGGCGTCGACCACCGCCACGAACACCTTCATTGCCTGCAGACGGTCCATATTGTTGCGGTGCCTGTAATGGTGAATTGAAAATTCAGGCCATTCTATTTGTGCCGCACCTCCAATATATTCGGATGAAATGCTTCCCCCTGTTCCACCCGATCGGACCCCGCCATGACCACTGCCGCCGAAGCCCCCCGTCCACCGCTGCCACCCTTCAGCCGCGAAACCGCCGTGCAAAAAGTGCGCATGGCCGAAGACGCCTGGAACAGCCGCGACCCCGTGCGTGTGTCGCTGGCCTACACGCCCGACAGCCGCTGGCGCAACCGCGCCGAATTTCCGCAGGGCCGCGCGCAGATCGTGGAGCTGCTGCAGCGCAAGTGGAACCGCGAACTCGACTACCGCCTGATCAAGGAGCTGTGGGCCTTCGACGGCAACCGCATCGGCGTGCGCTTCGCCTATGAATGGCACGACGACGCAGGCCAGTGGTACCGCTCGTATGGCAATGAAAACTGGGAATTCGACGCCCACGGCTTCATGGCCGTGCGCCACGCCAGCATCAACGACCTACCGATCGCCGAGAGCGACCGCAAGTTCCACTGGCCGCTGGGCCGCCGGCCTGACGACCACGCCAGCCTGAGCGATCTCGGGCTCTAGGCATTCAAGGAGAACACCATGGGCCGTGCCTTCGCCAACCTCGCCTTCACGCCGCGCGTGCAGGCCCTGCAGACCGCCGCCGGCAGCCGCGCGTCTTATGCCCGCATGGCCGAGTTCGGCGATGCGGGTGCCGAGTTGAGTGAAGACGAGGCCGATTTCATCGAGGCGCGCGACGGCTTCTACCAGGCCACGGTGAGCGAAACCGGCTGGCCCTATGTGCAGTTCCGCGGCGGCCCGCCGGGCTTTCTGAAGGTGCTGAACAACAAGACCATCGCCTATGCCGACTTCCGCGGCAACGTGCAGTACATCAGCGTCGGCAACCTGCAGGGTGACGACCGTGTGTCGCTGATCCTGATGGACTACGCCCACCAGAGCCGGCTGAAGATCATGGGCCGCGTGCGCATGGTCGACGCCGCCGAAGACCCGGCGTTGCTGGCGCAGCTGGCCGTGCCAGGTTACCGCGCGAAGCTCGAGCGCTCGGTGCTGATCACCGTTGAAGCCTTCGACTGGAACTGTCCGCAGCACATCACGCCGCGGTTCACCCAGGCGGAGATCGAAGCGGGGATGGCCGGCTGAATCAGAGCCGCGCGATCTTCGCCTGGGCGTCCAGCCAGGCCTTCAGTTCGGCGGGGCGCAGGCCATAACGCGCCAGCACGCCCTCGTGCAGCCGGCGCAATTCCTCGAGGACCAGGGCCAGCACGTTGGCCTGGTCGGTCGCCGGCACCTGGCTTGTCACCGCCTGTTGAACCCGCGCCAACGCGTCGGCTTCCGGCTGGCGCACCACGTCGCGGACCACTTGCTTGATGAGGTCGCGGTAGGCCAGCCGCGTGGGGTCTGGCTCGGCCAGGTCCTGCTTGATGGCGAGGTATTCCTGCGTCGAACGCTCATAGGCCCACACATACAAATCGCGCAGCAGCTCGACCCGCGTCAGCTCGTACACGCCCAGCACGGCGCGGCTGTAGGCCTTCTCGGGCACATCCAGAAAAGTCAGCGGGCACAGGTTGGCGCGAAACAACGGCAGGTTGGCCGCCAGGCGCGAGGTGCGTTTGTTGATGTCGGCAAACGGCTGCAGGTAGGGCAGGTGCACCATCGCAAAGAACGACTGCTCGAACGGGTCCTGGATGCGGTTCAACTTGTCGAGCAAGACGTCGAGTGCCTCGTCGATCTGCCGCGCCGCCGAAAGCGGCCGGTACACGCTTTGGCTGATGTCCACCGCATGCTGGCGCACACGGCCTTCGTCGGCCGGGTTGGGCAACAGGTTTTCTGCCAGCGCCGCGTGCAGGTTCATCAGCGTGAACCGGTCGAAGCCCACGGCGGCGCTGTTCTCCACCAGCATCTCGATCGCGCTTTTGTGATTCAGGATCATCTGCGTCTCGATGGCGGCCTTGCCCTCCGGGGCTGTGCCGTGCTCGATGAGCCGGCGCGTGTCCAGCCGCGAATAGGTGTTGCCTTCCAGGTGGCTCGAGGCCCAGGAAAGATCGATCAGCAAACGGCTCAGGATGGCGCGGCTGTAGGTGCCCGCGGGTTCATCGACGGGTGCGGTCTGGCCCATATTGTGCAACTGGCGGCGCAGTGGCTCGGGCAGGTAGGCGTCGACATTCGGCTCGTAGGCGTCGAGGAATTCGCGCTGGTAACCGACGGGCTTGCGCGCCTGCAGCGGCTGGTCGATGTAGGCCAAGATGTCGCGGCTGTCCGGGGACAGGGTGATGGCCGGGGGAAAGGCGTCGAGGCTTGGCGATAGTGGCGATGGCGGCGATGGCGGCGTGGCCGAAGCGCCCGTCGGGAAATAACGGCGCGCGCGGCCTTCACCGACGGCGGACAGTTGCTTGTCGACCAGCCATTGGCCGATCCATCGCTGCGCCGTCCGGCGCGCGACCGTCGGGTGCTGGGTCAGCAATTCGGCCAGGGTCAGGCCGGGGTGCTGGTGGAGGGTGTGCAGGAGTGCGGGCTCTTCAGGAATGGACATGGCGCAGTTGGCGCCTTTCCTGGCGCAGTCCGCCTGAATTGTGGCGCAGTTTAATAAACTGCGCCACTTTAATGGCGCAGTTCAGCATCAAAGCGCCTGTAAAAAAGAACGGCAACGCAGACGGTGAAGGCAATGCCTGCTATAAATTTTGATTCATCAAGGTTGACGCTGTTTCCACCGTCCGCACGTGTTCTTGCCGAAACCCATAGCCCAACAAGCGCGCCGGCAAGTTGCGAACGGTCTGAAACTGCAGCAACCAGCGCAACAGCGCGGGCACTTCCATGGGCGCCCCGGATGTTTCCAGCGCCCT
>JAQGMQ010000683.1 GCA_028292305.1 Rhodoferax sp. | reverse complement strand
GTGGGCATCACCAAGCTGACGCTGGTCGACCCGGCCAAAGAGTAATTTCCAGACCGGCAATTTGCAGCGTCAACGCGACCCGAGGTTCATGCGACAGTTCATCCATCGGGTTCGCCCGCGCCTGCTGGTGTTGGCCCTGGTGGCCTCGGGCAGCCTGGGTCTTTTTGCCTGGGCAGCCACGGCCGGCGACCAGACCATCGACCCGGCAGAAGAGAAAGCCGGTGGCGACACCACGGTTTACGAAGTGGGCCGCAACGCGTTTTCGTTCCCGGCCGCCAACATCGACGAGGCCGGCCGCACCACGTTCGCCATCGGCAATTCCTTCTTCCGGCGCAACTGGGTCGAGGCGCCCTCCTCCACCACCGCGCGCGACGGCCTGGGGCCGCATTTCCTGGCGCGCTCCTGCGGCGGCTGCCATGTGCAGGATGGCCGTGGCGCGCCGCCCGGCACGTTGAAAAACGGCTTGGCCACCGAGCAACCGATCGCCTTGCTGTTTCGCCTGTCGGTGATGGACGCGAACGGCAAGCCGCGGCCCGAGCCCACCTACGGCCACCAGTTCACCGTGGCCGCCGCGCAGGACGTGAAGCCCGAGGGCAAGGTCCGCATCAGGTACACCGAGGTCGCCGGCAAGTTCGCCGACGGCACGCGCTACAGCCTGCGCAAGCCGAGTTATACGTTCACCGACCTAGGTTACGGACCGATGGACCCGAAGACCATGGTCAGCCCGCGCATCGCGCCGCAGATGATCGGCATGGGCCTGATCGAAGCCATCGACGCACAGGACATCGAACGCAACGCGCAGGAACAAGCCGCGCGCAACGACGCCATCAAGGGCATGGCCAACCGCGTGTTCGACGTGTACGCCAACCGCACCGTGATCGGCCGCTTCGGCTGGAAGGCCAATGCGGGCAGCGTGGCGCACCAGACGGCGTCGGCCTTCAATGGCGACATCGGCATCACCTCCGAACATTTTCCGCAGGAGGAATGCATGCCGAGGCAGACCGATTGCGCCGCCGCGCCACGCGGCAACAGCGCGGTGCTGGCCACGTCGGCGACGGTGGCTTCCGCCGCCACGGCGGCACGCGCGGGCACGGCGCCCAAGGGCACGCCGGTCGAGATCGACAACGCCACGCTGGAAAAAGTCATCGCCTACACGGCCACGCTGGCCGTGCCGGCCCGGCGCAACTTCAACGACCTGGACGTGCGCCGCGGCCAGGCGCTGTTTGCCCAGGCGCAGTGCGCGGTGTGCCACAAGCCGGCCTACACCACGGGTGAGTCGCGCTTCCCCGCGCTCGCAAAACAAAAGATCCATCCCTATACCGACCTGCTGCTGCACGACATGGGCCCCGGCCTGGCCGATGGCCGGCCGGACGAGCTGGCCAGCGGCCAACAATGGCGCACACCGCCGCTGTGGGGCATCGGCCTGGTGCCCGACGTGAACGACCACAGCTTCCTGCTGCACGACGGCCGCGCACGCAACTCACTGGAGGCCATCCTCTGGCACGGCGGCGAAGCCGAGGCTTCACGTCAACTGGTGTTGAAGATGAAGCGCAGCGAGCGCGACGCGCTGGTCAAATTCGTGAATTCCCTCTGACCCTATCCACAACGAGCCACACGATGCCCGACTTCCTGATTTCCCGCCGCCAGTGGCTGGCCCTTTCAGCGGCCGGTGCGGCGCTGGCCTGCGGCGCGGCGTTCGCGCAGCGTCGGCCGAAACACGACCCCTTGGTGGCCGCGCCTTTTGTCAACCCGTCGGACTTCGTGAAGAACGCGCTGCAGCTGCACTTTTTGCCGGCGGCACAAGCCTTCGTGGCGTCCAGCAGCGCGTTGCGCGACCAGCTGGCGCAGGGCTGTGCGGCACTGCCCGCGGCGCGCGAAGGCTGGCTGGCGGCACTGCTCGACTGGGAACGCCTGGCCGCCGTGGCCGTCGGGCCGCTGATCGAGCGGCGCTCGGCCCGCATTGTCGACTTCTGGCCCACCCGGCCAGCCATGGTCGACGCCGCCGTGGCGGCGGCACCCGCCGATGTGAAGGCGCTGGAACGCTTGGGCGCACCGGCCAAGGGTTTGCCGGCCATTGAATACCTGCTCTGGCAACGCCAGCCGGATGCCGCGCAGTGCGCCTACGCCGCGCTGCTGGCGCAGGAATGCGCGGCCGAAGCCCAGGCCATCCTCGCGGGTTTCAAGACGCTGGCGGCGCGCGCATGGGAAGACGAAGAGGCCCTGCCCGTGCTGCACGACTGGGTGGGCCAGGCCGTGGGCGGCCTCGAGCAACTGCGCTGGAAAAAGATCGGCAAACCCGCACGCGGCGGCCGCAAGACCGACTGGCCGCGTTTTGCCAGCGGCGCCACACGGGCGAGCTGGCAGGCGACCTGGGACGGCCTGGAAGACTTTCTGCGCGGCCCGGTCAGCGGCGAGACCCAGGGCAGCGTCACCGGGCTGCTGCGCGGGCGCGGCCACCTGGCCATTGCCGACGCGCTGGACACCGCCGCCGACCGCGCGCATGCCAGCGTCGACGCGGCAGATCCCGCAAAACCGGGCAGCATCGCCGCCGCGCAAAAAGCCGTGGCACAGACCAAGTCAATCCTTGAAGACAAGGCCGCCGCGGCCATGCAGATCATGGTGGGTTTCTCGGATGCCGACGGTGACTGAGCCCTCGCATCTGCCCCGCAGAAACTGGCTGCGCGCGGCTGCGGTGACGGCGCTGGCGGCGCAGCTGCCGGCGTTCGCCGCAACCCCGCCGCAGGTCGCATTGCTCACGGCCTGGGTCGCCGGTGGCCAGGCCATGGCCGGCGTCTGGCGCCCTGGTCGGCCCGGAAGTACGCCGCGCGGCGTGGCACTGCCCAACCGCGCCCACGAGGTGCTGGCCCTTCCGGGCAACACCGGGCGCGAAGGCCAGGCCCTGGCGGTGGGCAGGCGCCCGGGTGAATACCTGCTGCGCTTCGATGCGCGCCGCGCCCAGCCGCTGCAATGGCACGACATGGAGCTGGACCGCTTCCTTTGCGGCCACGCGGCGTTCTCGGCCGATGGCCAGACGCTCTACACCCCCGAATTCGATGCCGAAAGCGGCGCGGGCCTGATCGTCGAACGCGACCCGATGAGCCTGCGCAAACGCCGCGAATACGCCAGCGGTGGCCTCGGTCCGCACGCGATGTTGGTTGAGCCGGGCGGCACGCTGCTGGTGGCCAACGGCGGCCTGCTGCTGCTGCCGGAAACCGGCCGGCGCAAACTGAACCGCGAACATATGGATTCGAACCTGGCACGGCTCGACGCCAACACCGGCCGGGTACTGGACACCTGGCGCGT
>JAQGMQ010000947.1 GCA_028292305.1 Rhodoferax sp. | reverse complement strand
AACGCCACCTTTGGTGGCGCGGCACTCTGCAACGCCCGGCCGCGAACATCGCTGGCCGCCGCCGCGCGCACCTTTTCGCGCAGATTGATGCCGAAGGCCTCGAGCCCGCCGCTGAGATCGCTATTGGGTTTGGCGACGAAATCCACCGCGCCCAGTTCGAGCGCCAGCAGAGTTTCGCTGGCCCCCTTGTGAGTCAGCGTCGAGACCATCACCACCGGCACCGGCCGCAAGCGCATCAGCTTGTCCAGGAACTGCAGCCCGTTCATGTTGGGCATCTCGATATCGAGCGTCACGACATCGGGATTGAGCATCTTGATCTTTTCGCGCGCCTCGATCGGATCGGCGGCGGTGCCGACGACCCTGATATCGTCGTCGCGCCCGAGCGTGCGCGACAGCACTTCGCGGATCAGCGCGCTATCGTCGACTATGAGAACTTTGATCATGCGGCGTCCTTGGCCCGCTGGCCGGATTTGACCTGGAAGATCGTCTTGCCCAGGCTTTTGAAGCCATCGGCGCCGCTGCCCAGGTTTTCTGAGTGTCCGATGTAGAGAAAGCCGTCGGGCGCCAGGGCCTTGCCGAGACGCTGGAACAGCTTGGTCTGCGTCGGCCGATCGAAATAGATGGCGACGTTGCGGCAGAATATGGCGTCGAACGTCCCCTTCATCGGCCACTCCTCCATCAGGTTGAGCGGCTTGAAGGCGACCAGCTGGCGCGCCGCGGCCGGAATGCGGATGCTGCCGCTATCGAGCTTTTCGAACAGGGCCGCCCGCTGGTTGGACAGATCGTTGAGTTCGGACACCGGATAGATGCCCTGCGCCGCCTTGGCGATCACATCTGTATCGATGTCGGTGGCAAGGATGCGAAAATCCCAGCGCTTCAGATCGGGAAACGCCGCCAGCAAGCAGAGCGCGATGGTATAGGGCTCCTGCCCCGTCGAGCAGCCGGCCGACCAGATCCGCAGCCGCGGCTTGCCGTCCGGCCCGATGCGCGGACGTTGCGCCATCAGGTTGCCGATATAGTGTTCCAGATGCTCGAAATGATGATCCTCGCGGTAGAACCGCGTCAGATTGGTGGTCAGCGCATTGACGAAATTCTGCTGGTCATGCGCGTTCTGGGTCTTTTCCAGGAAGTCGATATAGGCGTCGAACGAGCCGAGGCCGAGGCCGCGGACGATCTTGCTGAGCCGCGAAACCACCAGCGTACGCTTGGAATCGCTCAGCGACAGCCCGGCGATGCGATAGACCCGTTCCTTGATGCGACCGAACTCGCGGTCGCTGAGGGTCATTTCGACCAAATCCATACCACACGCCCCTAGTAATCGGCACCGGTCAGGCCGGCCGCTTGGTCCGCGCGGGCAGTTGCAGAGCGCGCCTCGCCTCCTCACCGACAGCGTTGACCTGGACATCGACCTGCCCGAGAGCACCATCGCCCTCTTCCAGTGCACCCGCGATCATGTCGCTTTCATTACTTAGATTGCGTAAATGCGCTTCGAGTCCCACGAGTATTTTTGTGAGACCATCGGACTCGCTGACCCCGATCTCCGACTGGCTGCGACTGTGGCCGACCAGCGTGCGAATATCCTTGGCGGTGCGCGACGTGGTCTGCGCCAGCGTGCGTACCTCTTCGGCCACCACGGCGAAGCCCGCGCCGGTCTCGCCCGCCCGCGCGGCTTCCACCGCGGCGTTGAGCGCCAGCAAATTGGTGCGAAAGCTCACATCCTCGATGGCGGCGATCATCTTGTCGATCTGGACCGTGGCGACGTCGACCCCGCCGGCCGCCTGATGCGTGCGCCTGGCCGCCGTGGCGGCGCTGCTAGCCATCGCCTTCGCCTCGCGCTCGAGTTGGCGGGCCGTGGCCATGCGGGTGCGGCTGGTGCTGACCGCCTTGCTGGCGACCGCGAAACCGGCCTGCGTAGCGCTCGCCAGCTCGCCCATCCGGCTCGCCGCGGCACGATAGCCATCGATGGCACGGGCGATGGCGCCGAGCTTGCCCTCCAGCATCTCGCGCACTTCCCGCTCTTCGTCGCGCTCGGCGGTGAGCGCCGCGACAGCGTCGTCGAGCACGCGCAATTGCGGGCCGAAGCCGGAATTGCTCTCGGTGATGGCGCTATCCACCGGGACCCCGGCACAAAGCTGGTCGATCCCATGCGACGCGGCATCGAACACTTCGAGACTGTCGTTGAACGCCTGCAGCACCACTGAACTGTGCGCCGCCCGGGTATCGAAGCGAAATCCGGTCTGCCCGCCGGCAATGGCGCCGGTAAAGGCGTCGAGCTCGTCGTCGCCGACGAAATGCCCCGCCGGCACCAGTTCGAGCACCATGCGCGATGGCCCGACGAGCTGGCGCTGCATCACGAACCGCCGCCCGGCCAGCAGCACCAGTTCCTCTTCGGCGACGCCGCCGCCACCAAACAAGACCCTGCTGCCGAACAGCGTCTCGACCGTTTGCCCCTCGGCAATGTGCGGGTCGAGCGCCGCCAGCCCTTGGCTGACAACCAGGATTTCGCCGCCGGTGGTGGCGATCACCGCTGGCCGCTGCAAGTGCTGGAAGGCGAGCTTGAACTGGTTGGTGCGCTCCAGCCTTTGCGCCAGCGCGCTGACGATGGCTTCGACGCTGGTGCCTTCGCTGGGCTTGACCCCCACCGCCTGCGCCAGCAGCGCCAGGCGATTGTCGGCCTGCCGGTCCGCCCG
>JAQGMQ010000612.1 GCA_028292305.1 Rhodoferax sp. | reverse complement strand
AAAGCAAAAAGGTCGCCGCGGCGACCTTTTTGCTTTTGAGCAGAGCCGCAAGGCCCCACATGTTCCGGCTTACTGCTGCAGCAGCGACAACACACCCTGCGGCAGCTTGTTCGCCTGCGCCACCATCGCCGTACCCGCCTGCTGCAGGATCTGCGTCCGCGACAGGTTGGCTGTTTCCTTGGCGAAATCCGCATCCACGATGCGACCGCGCGAAGCGGCCAGGTTTTCCACCTGGATGTCGATGTTGGCCACCGAGCTTTCGAAGCGGCTCTGCAGCGCACCCAGGTCGGCACGGGCCGAGTTGACCTGGTCGAGTGCGCTGTCGATTTTCTTCAGCGCGACCCAGGCGCTGGCCTGCGTGTCGACGCTCAGCGTGTCGATGCCGAGTGCATCGGTGGTGGTGGAAGTGGCATTTACAGTGGTGCCTGCAGCGCCGACCGTGGTCGGTACGTAGCCCAGGTTGTTGGCGGTGAAGCCGACCATGTTCATGACCTGCGCGTCGCCGGCGGAAGTCAGCTTCGCCGATTGCATGTCGATCGTGTAGCTGCCGTCCTGGGCCTTGGTGAGGAAGGCCGTGACGCCGGTGTCGGCCGAGCGGCGGTTGATGGCTTCCATCATCTGGCCCATGCGTTCCGTTCCGGAGCTGGCTTCCTTGATGGGCCCCAAGTCCCAACTGGTCGTGCCGTCGTTGATGGAAAGCGTTGACGTGGTTGTGATGGCTGCCAGATCGCTGACGTTTGTCACGGCGATGCCGGTGGCGTGGTCGTAGGCGTAGGAAATGTTGGCCAGGCCGGCCGCGGTGGTGTTCACCAAGGCGCCCACGGTGATGTTGTCACCCGAGTTGGCGCCCACCTGGAACACCGCGCCGGCAAACGTGCCGTCGAGGATCTTCTGGCCGTTGAAGGTGGTCTGCTTGGCCACGCGGTCCACTTCGTCGGCGAGCTGCTTCACTTCGGACTGCAGCGCTTTACGGTCGTCTGCGCTGTTGGTGGCGTTGCCGGCCTGTACGGCCAGTTCCCGCATGCGTTGCAGCATGTCGCCGACCTTGCCCAGCGAGCCTTCAGCGGTTTGCGCCAGCGAGATGCCGTCGTTCGAGTTGCGGGCGCCGACCGTGAGGCCGCGCACCTGCGTGTTCATGCGTTCCGAGATGGCCAGGCCAGCGGCATCGTCCTTGGCGCTGTTCACACGCAAGCCTGACGAAAGACGTTGCATGGACGTGGCAAGCGACGACTGCGATGTGTTCAGGTTTCGCTGGGCATTCAGCGAATTGATGTTGGTGTTGATGGTAGAGGCCATGCTGGGGAGCTCCTAGGTAACTTGATGAATCTGGACCGGCGTTGCCGCCGGCGGCGATGTCAGCACCTGAGCTGACGTACATACCGCGAGGTGTGAGGGAATTATGAAAATTCGGGCCCGCGCCATTGCCCCGATAAGCGTCGGATTCCGGGGCCTTTTCTTTTTTTGTGCGAAAGCAGTCCTCAAGTTTTACCGGCATGTCCCGAAAACCTAAGCAATGGGCCTGCTGAGGGCTTGTAGACCGGCAAAGTGGCAGTGGGGAACGATCCGAATCCGGGTCGCCAACCGTTGCAACCACCGGTCAGGGCGGCCGGTCTTGTACTGGCGTTGTGATCGGCGTTTTGCCAGTTTTTTTAAGCTACCAAGGAGTTTTCACCATGGCTTCGACCATCAACACCAACATCAATTCGCTGACGGCGCAGCGCAACCTGGGCATGTCCCAGAACTCGCTGGCCACGTCCATGCAGCGCCTGTCTTCCGGCCTGCGCGTCAACAGCGCCAAGGACGATGCCGCCGGCCTGGCCATCTCGGAACGCATGAACACCCAGGTGCGCGGCCTGACGGTCGGCGCCCGCAACGCCAACGACGGCATCTCGCTGGCGCAAACCGCTGAAGGTTCGCTGGGCAAGGTCGGCGACATGCTGCAGCGTATGCGTGAACTGGCTGTGCAGTCGGGCAACTCGACCAACAGCGCGGCCGACCGCAAGGCGCTGCAATCTGAAGTGAAGCAGCTCACCGATGAAATCGACCGTGTGGCCAAGCAGACCAGCTTCAACGGCCAGAAGATTCTGGACGGCTCGTTCTCTGGTGCTGTGTTCCAGGTGGGTGCGAACTCTGGCGACAACATCACCGTGGGTGCGCTGACCGATACGACCGCCAAGGGCCTGGCCAACATTTCGTACGCATACGACCACTCCACCGGCATTGCTGCCAGCTCGGTTACGGATCTTTCCGCTATCACCAGCACCTCTGCGCTGCAGATCAACGATGGCACGACGTCCTGGGACCTTGGCGCAATCAAGGAGGCAAGCTCCGGAACGGAACGCATGGGTCAGATGGTCGAAGCCATCAACCGCAAGTCTTCCGACACGGGTGTGACCGCTTTCCTGACCAAGGACAATGCCGGCACGTACACAATCGATTTGCAATCTTCCAAGCTGACATCAGCCGGCGACGCAGCCGCGATCACTCTGACCGGTTTGACGGCCACGAATTTCGGTTACGCCGCCGCTGGCGTCGGCGCTGCCGGCACTAAGGTGGATGCGACCTCGACGACGACCGACGCTCTCGGCATCGACACCCTGACGGTTGACACCCAAGCCAACGCCTGGGTCGCCCTGAAGAAGATCGACTCCGCGATCGACCAGGTCAACTCGGCACGTGCCGACCTGGGTGCGCTGCAAAGCCGCTTCGAGAACTCGGTGTCGAACATTGATATCCAGGTGGAAAACCTGTCGGCATCCCGCGGCCGGATCGTCGACGCCGACTTCGCGAAAGAAACCGCCAACCTGTCGCGAACGCAAATTCTGCAGCAGGCCGGTACGGCGATGGTGGCCCAGGCCAACAAGCTGCCGCAGGGTGTGTTGTCTCTGCTGCAATAAGCTGAAGATGCGGTCACGGCTGAGCCGTGACGCTGGAAACAAGGGCGGAGAAGGGATTACCCCCTTTCTCCGCCGTTTTGGTTTCCGCAATGTGTTCGAGAATGTGGAAGCGGGGCAGTCCTCGAGGAGATTCAAATGGCTATTTCATCCATCGGTATCGGCAGTGGTCTGCCCGTAGAAAGCATCATCTCCAAGCTCACCGACCTGGAGAAAGCGCCGCTGAAGACACTGGAAGCCAACGCCACTTCCATCCAGGCCAAGGTCTCGGCGTTTTCGCAGGTCAAATCGCTGATCTCCACCTTCGCCGACGCCACCTCCAAGCTCACCCGCGACAGCGCCTGGAACGGCCTGACCATCGCCACCACCAACAGCTCGGCCGTGAACGCCACGGTGACCGGCATTGCCAGCGCATCCACCATCAGTGTCGGCGTTCAGATGCTGGCGCAGGCGCAGTCGACAGCCTCGACCGTGGTGCCCACCGGCACCGATCTCGGCGGCACGCTGACCATCCAGCTCGGCACCTGGAACGCGGGCCAGACCGGGTTCACGCCCGGCACCAGCGCGGCGGTTTCCATCACCATGGCGCCGGGCGAGACCTCGCTGGCAGCTGTGGCCAGCCGCATCAATGACGCCAACGCCGGCGTCACGGCCACGGTGCTCAAGGATGCATCGGGCGAACGTTTGATGATCCGTTCCAAGGACACGGGCGAAGCCGCCGGGTTCCAGATCAAGGCCGGCAGCGACGCCACCACGGGTCTGGCGCAACTGGCCTTCGACCCCGGCACGACCACGACCACCACCATCCGGTCACAGGCCGGTCAGAATTCAGTGGCAACCATCAACGGCATCAGCGTGTCGTCGGCCACCAATACGCTGGCCGACACCATTCCCGGCCTGACGATCCAGTTGTCGCAGGTGACCACGTCGGACACCTTGCTCACCGCCAGCACCGACACCGCGTCGATGAAGAAGAACATCCAGGATTTCGTGGATGCCTACAACGCCATCAGCACCTTCCTGGGTGATGCGACCAAGTACGACGCCACAACCAAGACCGTGGGCCTGTTGCAGGCCGACTCGACCGCGATCGGATTGCAGAACACTTTGCGGGCCATGCTCGGGTCGACCACCTCGGGCGGCACGCTGTCTTATCTGTCCGACATCGGCGTGAGCCTGCAGCGCGGCGGCGGGCTGGCCGTGGACAGCACCAAGCTCGACAAGGCCTTGAAGGACCCGGCCAGCGTGAAGCAATTGTTCGCCTCCGACAGCGGCGACCTGCAGACCAGCGGGCTGGCCGTGAAGCTCAAGTCCTACACCACAGGAATTCTGTCGCTCGACGGCCTGATGAACACCAAGGCCGACTCGCTCGACGCCGCGAGCAAACGCAACCTGACCGAGCAGGACAAAGTGAATGCCCGCGCTGCCCTGGTGGAAAAGCGCCTGCGCGCACAGTACACCGCGCTGGACACGCAGATGGCCAGCTTGAATGCCTTGAGCACCTACGTCACACAGCAGGTCACCACCTGGAACAACACCAAGAGTTAAGGCCGCACAGGGGTAGCTGCGCACTACGACACGCGGGCTCCGGGCCGCACCGCCAACATTGAAAAAGAGCTGACTTTCGCTGTAACAAAGGCCTTGAGTTCACTGGGCATCTGCCGATAATTCAAACATCTAGTACACAAATGGACCCTGCCATGTTCACCCCAGTCAGCACGCGTTCGGCCTCCGCCTACAAGAGAGTCAGCGTTGAAACCAGCATCGACGGTGCCAGTCCGCACCAGTTGATCTGCCTGCTGTTCGACGCGCTGCTGTTGTCGCTGGCCAAGGCCCGCGGCGCCATCGCACGCGGTGAAATGGATCTCAAGGGCAAGGAAATCAGCCGGGCCGTGCGCATCCTGGAAGAGGGCCTGAAAGACGGCCTGAACAAGGAACAGGGCGGCGAACTCGCAGTCAACCTGCTCGGCGTCTACAACTACAGCATCTCCCGCCTGACCATGGCCAACATCAAGAACGACGAAGGCCTGATCATCGAAGTCAGCGATCTGATCAAGACCGTGTTCGAAGCCTGGAAAAGCATCGCAACCCCTGCCGCCCATGTCTGAACCCAACTACAGCCGGACACCGAAAATGTCGCAAATCCTCATCGATTACTACAAAGCCATCGAAGACAGCAGCCACAAGATGCTGGAGGCCGCCAAGGTCGAAGACTGGGACGGCGTGGTGCGCTACGAAGGCGCCTGCGCCGTGCTCATCGAACAGCTGCGCCACAAGTCCCGCGCCGAACACCTGTCGCCCGAACACCGCTCCGAAAAAACCCGCATCATGCAACGCATCCTGCGCAACGACGCCCAGATCCGCTGCCTGGCCGAGCCCTGGCTCGAGCAGTTCGACAGCCAGTTCGCCGGCCAGCCGCAACTGCTCCACTGAACAAAAAAAGCCCTCGCAAGAGGGCCTTTTTTTTGGGGTTTGTCAATCCCGGTTGAGGGGGTGCAGCTGGCGTAGCGAGCGGTCCGAGGTGGCGTCGAGGAGCGGAGCCGTACGCTTGTACGGCGAGCACCGCAGGCGCCAGATCGGCCCGCGCAGTAGCCAGATGCACTCCCTCAAACTTGCATGTTCATGATGTCGCTGTAAGCCTGGACCATGCGGTTGCGCACATGCAGCGTGGCCTGGAACCCGATCTGCGCCTTCTGGATCGCCACCATGGTCTCTTCCAGGCTCACGCTGGGGTTCTCCATCTGCACCTCGCGCTGCAGGTCGGTGGCCTGGTTCTGCGCCGCACTCACCGACTTCAGGGCACCCTTCAGCGCGCCGGAAAACCCGGCTTCCGGCGCGTCCGCGACCTGTTCCGCCTTGCTCTTCAGGGCGGCGCCGATCTTGGCGGCATACGGGTTTGAAATCGGGCTGGAAACAGGGGACAGGCGGAGATCCATGACGGAGGCTCTCTAGGAAAACGATGGGCCAATGCTAGCGAGAGCCCTGCTCGACCGATTCAGGGATTTAACGCCGAAAGCCCCGGCTTATCGACCCCATGCGGCGGGGCGTTCCACGAATAATCAACCCCATTCTTGGACCGCCAACCGACCTGGAATGCATGATGTCTTCAGCCGTTGACGAAATACCCGTTACTAGCTCCCCCTTCGCCCAGAAGCTGTCCGGCATGGACCGCACGCAGCGCCTGCGCCTGGGGATCGGCATCGCCATTCTGGTGGTGATGGGCATTGCCGCGTTGGTGCTCAGCCGCCAGACCGACTACAAAGTGCTCTACGCCAACCTGGCCGAAAAGGACGGCGGCGCCATCATCGCCCAGCTGTCGACGATGAACGTGCCCTACAAATACACCGAGGGCGGCGGTGCCCTGCTGGTGCCGGCCGACCGGGTCTACGACGTGCGGCTGCGCCTGGCCTCGCTCGGCTTGCCAAAAGGCTCGGTCACCGGTTTCGAGCTGATGGAATCGAACCGCT
>JAQGMQ010000890.1 GCA_028292305.1 Rhodoferax sp. | reverse complement strand
CAGGCGATCCGGCCCGCATGTCGCGCGTGGATGACTTCCACCGCCGGATGGATCAGCGGCACCGCCAGCAGCCGCTCCTCAAGCCCCTGGTTGCGCCGCGCGCGGAACTCGGCCATCCAGGTTTCGGTGACGGGTTTGCCGGTCTTGGCCTCGATGGTCTCGATCTCGTCCTTCACCGCCTTGCCCACGAAGATGTGCATGCATTCGGCCGGGGTCAACACCCAGCCCTGTTCTTCCAGCATGTCGCGCAACACGCCGTTGGTGATCGGCTCGGAATCGACCAACACGCCATCGCAATCGAACAGCACCGCTTCGAATTTCATACGTTCCTTTCAGAGGACACGATGGTACCAATCGCCATGCCGGCAGCGCGACCGTAGCCGTGCGGCCACTGGCCATGCCTGCAAGTTATGCTCACCGCATGGCCCACCTGTTGATCGTTGAAGATGATGAGTTGTTGCGCGACGCGCTTGTGGCGCAGCTGGCGCAGGCCGGCCATACGGTGGCCAGTGCGGCCAACGGCGCACTGGCCCAGGTGCAGCTCGAGGCGACGCGCTTCGACGGCGTGATCCTCGACCTCGGGCTGCCGGTGGTCGACGGCATGGAGGTGTTGCGCTGGATTCGCCGGCGCCTGCTGGCACTGCCGGTGCTGATCCTCACGGCGCGCGACGGCATCGACGACCGGGTGCAAGGGCTGAACGCCGGCGCCGACGACTACCTTACCAAACCCTTCAACATGGCCGAGCTGGAAGCACGGCTGCAGGCCTTGTTGCGGCGTTCGCGTCTGCCCGCGTTCGGCGGCTCGCTGGCGCTGAACGAACGCGGTGGCCACCGCAGCCTGCGCGTCGACCCGGTGCAGCCGCTGGCCTGGCTCGGTGACGAGCCGCTCGACCTGACCCAGCGCGAATGGGCGCTGCTGGCGCTGCTGGTGGCCAACACCGGCCAGGTGGTCAGCCGCGAGGACGTGCTGGCCGCGTGGCAGGCCCAGCCGGGCGACAGCGGTGGCAGCGGCGGTGCGGCAGGGTCGAATGCGCTGGAGGTGTACGTGCACCGGCTGCGGCGCAAGCTCGGCGATTCGGGGTTGAACATCCGCAACGTGCGCGGCCTGGGTTATCTGCTGGAATGACGGAAGCGCACATGTCTTCGCACGGCCTTGCTCCTTCTCCCGCCGGGGGAAGGCCGGGATGGGGGCACACCCGCCGATGACGCCCTGGCTTGTGCCCCACCGACAGCCTGCCCCCACCCCAGCCCTGCCCCGGAAGGGGAGGGAGCGAACCGCCGCGCTGCTGGGCAGGCGCGGTGGCAAGTGCGGACTGCCATGGTGAACACAAGCTCTGCCCCGGCTGACATGACGCCGGGGCCCGCCGGCCTGTCGCTGAAACGCCTGTTGCTGCTGTGGCTGCTGCTGCCGCAGGTGCTGCTGTGGCTGGTGGGTGGGGCGCTCGCCTACCGCATCGCGCTGAGTTATGCCGAGAGCACCATCGACCAGGCGCTGACACAGACCGTGCGCTCGCTGGCGCGGCAGGTGAAGCCGATGGGGTCGGGCCTGCTGGTGGACTTTCCCCGCGCCGCGCAGGACATCCTGGAGCAGGACCCGAGCGACCGCGTGCGCTACATGGTGTCGTCGCCGCCGGGGCAGTTCGTGCTGGGCAACCGCAGCATGCCGCCGCCCCCGAGCTGGCCCGACACCCTGCCGCCCGGCGAAGCGCGGGTCTACAACGCCGAGCTCGACGGGCAGCCGGTGCGCGTGGCGTTGCTGGAGGTGAACTACGGCGAGACCGGCGCGCCGCAGCGGCTGCGTGTGCAGGTCGCCAAGAGCATGACGGTGCAGCACCGCATCGCGCGTGAGCTGGTGGCCGACATGCTGCTGCCGCTGCTGTTGACCGGCAGCCTGCTCGGCGTGCTGATCACCGCCGGCATCACGCGCGGGCTGCTGCCGTTGAAGAAGCTCGAAGCCTCGCTGGGCGACCGCACCGGCCGCACGCTGAGCACGCTGGCACCGATCGAACTCACCCAGGCGCCGCAGGAAGTGCATTCGCTGGCCGGCGCGGTGAACCAGTTGCTGGCCGCCGTGCAGCGCAGCGTGCGCCAGGAGAAACGCTTCCTGAGCGACGCCGCGCACCAGCTGCGCACGCCGCTGGCCGGGCTCATCGGCCAGACCGAGCTGGCCCTGCGCGAGACCGACCCCGCTGCGCTGCAGGACCGGCTGCAGAAGGTGCACGCCGGCGCCCTGCGCAGCGCCCACCTGGTGCACCAGATGCTGTCGCTGGCGCGCACCGAGGCCGACATCAACTTTGCGCCGCTCGACGGTGCGGCGCTGGCCCGCGAGGTGGCGCGCGAGAACACGCCGCGTGCGCTCACGCTGGGCATCGACCTGGGCTACGAGGGCGCCGATGCCCTGCCCCTGCTCGGGGAAAAGCTGCTGCTGCGCGAAGCCCTGAGCAACCTGATCGACAACGCGCTGAACTACACCGGGCGCGGCAGCACGGTGACGCTGCGCAGCTACACCACGACCACCCTGCCGGTACAGGCCGTGATCGAAGTCGAAGACAACGGACCGGGCTTGGCCGACGACGAACTGGCGCATGTCTTCGAGCGGTTCTGGCGCGCCAGTGAAGCCTCGGGCGGCTGCGGGCTGGGCCTGGCCATCGTGGAAGGCATCGTGCAGCGGCACGGCGGCGCGGTGCAGGTCGAACGCGTGGCACCGCAAGGCCTGCTGGTGCGGATCACATTGCCGCCAGGTTGAGCGCGGCGAGTCAACACGTGGAGACAACGCGGCGGTGCACTGCGCATCGGCGGGCCATCCTGCCTGCGGATGGCGCTGCGACCGCGTGACTTGGGGCGCGGGATTTCAGGCCTCAATGGCCTCAAAGCCGCGTGCCGTCCTTCGCGTCGAACCAGCTCACGTTTTCGGCCTGTACGCCCAGGCCCACCGTGTCGCCGGGCCGCACCTGCGTCTCGGGCGAGGTGCGCACGGTGACGGTGCCGGCATCGGTCTTGACCACCACATAGGTGTCGGCCCCGGTGGGCTCGACCAGGCTCACCTGGCCGCGCCAGGGCGTGCCTTCGGTCAGGGTGATGTGTTCGGGTCGCAGGCCCATCAGCGTGCCGTCGGCCGCCGTGGGGCATTGCACCGCCACGCTGCCGCCCTGGATGTTGAACTGGCCTCGGGCGTTATTGGCCGCGGCGCGGCCGGCGATCAGGTTCATGGTCGGCGAGCCGATGAAGGTGGCCACATAGGTGTTGGCCGGGCGGCGGTAGATGTCGTCGGGCGTGCCGAGCTGCTGCAGCACGCCGCCCTTCATCACCGCGATGCGGCTGCCGAGCGTCATGGCTTCGATCTGGTCGTGGGTCACGTAGACGCTGGTGATGCCGCTGGCCAGGTGCAGGCGCTTGATCTCGGCGCGCATCTCGACGCGCAGCTTGGCGTCGAGGTTGCTCAATGGTTCGTCGAACAAAAACAGTTGCGGCTGGCGCGCCAGGGCCCGTCCCATGGCCACACGCTGGCGCTGACCGCCCGAGAGCTGCGAAGGCCGGCGGTCGAGCAGGTGCTCGATCTGCAGCATGGCCGCGACTTCGCCGATGCGCCGCGTGCGCTCGGCCTTGGGCACCTTGCGCATTTCGAGCGCGAAGCCGATGTTGTCGGCCACGCTCATGGTGGGGTAGAGCGCATAACTCTGGAACACCATGGCGATGTCGCGCGCAGCCGGCGGCACACCCACCACGTCGCGCCCGCCGATGCGCACCGCGCCTTCGGTCGGCTCGTCGAGCCCGGCAATGATGTTGAGCAAGGTGGACTTGCCACAGCCCGACGGCCCGACCAGGATCAGGAACTCGCCCGGGGCCACGTCGATGTCGATGCGCTTGAGCACTTCGACGGCGTTAACGCCGTTGCCGAAGGTTTTGCGGATGCCGGAGATTTGCAGTGCGGATGCCATGTTCTTAACCCTTGACGGCGCCAGCCGTTAAACCCTTGACGAAATACTGACCAGCCAGGATGTAGATCAACATCGTCGGCAGGCCGGCGATCACCGCCGCGGCCATGTCGACGTTGTAGCTCTTGACGCTGCTGCTGGTGTTGACCATGTTGTTCAGGCCCACGGTGATGGGCTTGCTGTCGGCGCCGCTGAAGGCCACGCCGAACAAAAAGTCGTTCCAGATGTTGGTGAACTGCCAGATCAGCGTGACCATCACGATGGGCGTGGACAGCGGCACGATGATGCGGAAGAAGATGCGCCAGAAGCCCGCGCCGTCGATGCGCGCGGCGTTGACCAGTTCCTTCGGCACGGCCGCGTAGTAGTTGCGGAAGAACAGCGTGGTGCCGGCCAAGCCCGCCAGGCAATGCACGAAGATCAGCCCGCCGATCGAGCTTGAAATGCCGAGCCAGCCGAGCACCTGGCTCATCGGCAGCAGCACCACCTGGAACGGCATGAACACGCCGAACAGCATGAAGCCGAACAACACGTCGCTGCCGCGGAACTTCCACAGGCTCAGCACGTAGCCGTTGATGGCGCCCCACAGCGTGGAGATGATCACCGCCGGGAACACCATTACCACCGAGTTCATGAAGAACGGCTGCAGGCCGCGGCAGTCGGTGCCGGTGCAGGCGCTCGACCAGGCCAGGCTCCAGGCCTCGAAGTTGAGGCTGGAAGGCAGGCTCAGCAGATTGCCACTGCGGATCTCTTCGGCGTTCTTGAAGGCCGTGACCAGCATCACGTAAAGCGGCGCCAGGAAGAACAGCGCGGCGGCGAACAGCACCACGTAGAGCAGGCCACGCAAAATGGATTTAGCGGTCATGGGGCTTGCTCCGCAGTTCGCTGTAAAGATAGGGCACGACGATGGCCGCCACGGTGGCCAGCATCATGGTGGCGCTGGCCGCGCCCAGGCCGATCTGGCCACGGGTGAAGCTCATCACGTACATGAAGGTGGCCGGCACGTCGGTCGAAAAGCCGGGCCCGCCGCCGGTCAGCGCCATGATCAGGTCGAAGCTCTTGATCGACAGGTGCGACAGCACCATGATGGTCGAGAACACCACCGGTCGCAGGATCGGCAAAATGATGCGCCAGTAGATGCGCGGCAGGCTCGCGCCGTCGATCTGCGCGGCCTTGATGATGCTGTCGTCGATGCCGCGAAGGCCCGCCAGAAACAGCGCCATGGCAAAGCCGGCCGACTGCCAGATCCCGGCGATCACCACGCAGTAGATGGCGGTGTCGCCCTGCACCAGCCAGTCGAACGTGAAGCTGGTCCAGCCGATGTCGTGCATGAGTTTTTCAAGACCGAGGCTCGGGTTCAGCATCCACTTCCAGGCCGTGCCGGTGACGATGAACGACAGCGCCATCGGGTACAGGTAGATGGTGCGCAGCCAGCCTTCGGCGCGGATCTTCTGGTCGAGCAGAATCGCCAGCGCCATGCCGATCAGCATCGCGCCGCCGACATACAGCACGCTGAAGATGCCGAGGTTCTTCAGGGCAAGCCACCAGCGGTCCATCTCCCAGAGCTTGACGTATTGCTCCAGGCCGACGAACTCGTCGTAGTTGGGCAACATGCGCGAGGCCGTGACCGACAACACGCCGTTCCAGATCATCAGCCCGTAGATGAACGCGAACCCGAGCACGAAGCCCGGGGCGATCACCAGCTTGGGGAGCGTGTTTTCAAAACTCAATTTCATGCGGGGAAACTTTTTTCAATACCGTGCTGATTTGCTCCCTCCCCTTCCGGGGGAGGGTCGGGTGGGGGCAGGCTGTTGATGTACCGATGACAGGCGCCATGGAGCGCCGCGCCCCCATCCCGGCCTTCCCCCGGAGGGGGAAGGAGGAATGCAGGCGTCAGGGGCTTACTTCGTCGCGG
>JAQGMQ010000591.1 GCA_028292305.1 Rhodoferax sp. | reverse complement strand
CGACGTGGCCAGTTGCCACTTGGCCAAGCCGGCGAGCACGGGCGCCAGTGCCTTGGTCGTCGCGGCCAGCAGGTTCAGCTGCAACGCGCGCGGTCGGCCCTGGTCGCAGGCCAGCTCGAGCTCGGTGGCGGCCTGCCACACGGCGTTCGCGCCCACCGTGCCGGCCGTGCCGCGCAAGGTGTGCGCCAGGCGCGCGGCCAGGTTCAGGTCGTTGCGTTCCAGCGCGGCGCTGAAGGCGGCTTCGAAATCCGCATGCCCGGCCGCAAACTTCTCCAGCATGCGGCGGTACAGCGCGTGGTTCTGCTGGGTGCGGCGCAGGCCGGCTTCGGTGTCGACGCCGGGCAGAAAGGGCAGGGCCAAAGGCGAAGGCGCGGATGCGCCGGTGGCGGTGGCCGGCAGCTCTGAGCGCGGCGCCGCATTCACTGTCGCCGTGGACGGTTGCCGCGCCGGCTTGATCCAGCGGGCCAGCACGTTGAACATGTCTTCCACGTCAATGGGCTTGGAGATGTGGTCGTTCATGCCCACCGCCAACACCCGTTCGCGGTCGCCGGCCATGGCGTTGGCGGTCATGGCCAGCACCGGCATGCCGGCCAGCCGCGGGTCGCCGCGGATCGCCCGCGTGGCTTCGAAGCCGTCCATCACCGGCATCTGGCAGTCCATCAGGATGCCGTCGAAAGCGATGTCGTCGGCCAGCAGGTCGAGCGCCTCGCGGCCATGCTGGGCAAGCACCACCAGCATGCCGGCTTGGCCAAGCAGCTCCAGGGCCAACTCCTGGTTCAGGGCGTTGTCTTCGACCAGCAGCACACGTGCGCCCGCCAGGCTGCGGGCGGCGCTGCTCGGCACGGCCTGCGCAGGTTGGCCGGGCCGTGCCACCAGCGGCGCGCCGCGGCCCAGCACCTGGCCCACGGTTTCGAGCAGTGTCGACGGCGTGACCGGCTTGGTCAGCACCGCCTGCAACTGCACGCCCGCGGCCAGGGCCGAGTCCATGACGTCGTCGCGTTTGTAGGCTGTCACCATGATGCTGGCCGATGCATAACTCAGGCGCTGCAGCTGCAGCTGGCGCAACGCCTCCACGCCGCTCATGCCGGGCATCTTCCAGTCGACGAAGAGGAGTTCATAGGGCTGCCCGGCGCGTGCGGCATCGCCCGCCATCAGCACGGCCACTTCGCCGCTCTCGGCCACCTCGACCGCCAGGCCGAGGTCGGCGGCCAATGCGGCGGTCACGGTGCGGGCGATCTCGTTGTCGTCCACCACCAGTGCGCGTTTGCCCTTCAGCTCTTCGGCATGCGGCATGCGAGGCACGCCCGCCTGCGCCATAACCTCGTCCTGCACGCCCATCGGCAGCACGAAGCGGAACGTGGAGCCGCTGCCCGCCGTGCTGCTGGCTTCGATGCTGCCGTGCATCAGCTCCACCAGGCTCTTGCAGATGGCCAACCCGAGGCCGGTGCCGCCGTATTTGCGCGAGGTCGAGCTGTCGGCCTGGCTGAACGACGCGAAGAGTTTGTCGCGTTGCGCGTCCGTCATGCCGATGCCGGTGTCGTGCACCGTGAATTCCAGCGTGAGGCCTTTGGCGTGCGCGCCCAGCTTGCGCACGCCGACCGTGATCTCGCCGCGTTCGGTGAACTTGACGGCGTTGTTGCCCAGGTTGACCAGGATCTGGCCCAGCCGCAGCGGGTCGCCGACAAGCGCCGTGGGCACGTCGCGCGCCACGTCGAACACCAGCTCCAGGCCCTTGTCTTCGGCCTTGAAGCTGATCTGGTTGGCCAGGTTGTCGAGCACATCGTCGAGCTGAAAACGGATGTCTTCCACCGTCAGCTTGCCGGCGTCGATCTTCGAAAAATCGAGGATGTCGTTGATGATGCCCAGCAGGCCCTGGGCCGAGCGGTGCACCTTGTCGATGTAGTTGCGCTGGCGCGGGTCGAGGTCGGTGCGCAGCGCCAGCAGCGACATGCCGATGATGGCGTTCATCGGCGTGCGGATCTCGTGGCTCATGTTGGCCAGGAAGTCGCTCTTGGCGCGCACGGCCGCCTCGGCCAGCTCCTTCGCGGCGCGCAGGTCCTGCATCAGTTCTGAATTGCGCTGGCCGAGCCGCGCGTCCATCACCGTGATCAGGATCGTGAAGCCCAGCACCAGGCAGGCGACGCCGGTCACGGCGGCGGCCAGGCCATCGGGCGGCAGGCCCCAGGCGCTGGGCGCGCTCACGCAGTCGGCGGCAAAGTGCGCCGCCGCCATGCCGGTGTAGTGCATGGCGGCCACCGCGCAGCCCATCACCGCGGCGCCCAGCCACTGCGTGCGGTCCGTCGCCAGCGCGCTGGCCTGCCGGAAGGCCAGCCACACGCCCACGGTGGAAAAAGACACCGCCACCACCACCGACAAGCCGACCAGGGCCCAGTCGAAGCGCAGCACCGGCCGCAGCTCGATCGCGGCCATGCCGGCGTAATGCATGCCGCCGATGCCCGCACCGAGGATGAGCGAACCCAGCGCGATGTGCACCGCGCGCGGCGCGCGGCAGCGGCGGATCAGGTACAGCAACAAACCTGACGCCAGGATGGCCGGCAGCATCGAGATCGCCGTCAGTGGGGCGTTGTAGCTCAGGTTGAGCGGCAGCCGCAGCGCCAGCATGCCAACGAAATTCATTGACCAGATGCCGATGCCCATCGCCAGCGAGCCGCACGCCAGCCAGGCGCGCCAGCTGCCATCGTTGTTGGACACCACCCGTTTGGACAAACCCAGCGCCGCATACGACGCGAGGATGGCGATCGCCACCGAAAGCGCGACAAGCCAGAGGTTGTAGCTGGTGGGCAAGGCGCGGCTTTCAGCGGCGTGCCAGGAACCCGGGCCGGGGCAAACCCGCGGGCAGAGTTGGGGTCTGCAATGTGGATTGCGCTAAGACTGCTTGCCGATCCACTGCATGCATGCTGTGACCACCTTTGCAAAACGCGTCTGGCGTTGCACGGCGATTTGCAGGTGCCTGGCTGGCACGGGAGGCCGTGTCGGACTATCGTTCGTGGAAACACGCTTTGTTTCCACTGTTTCAAAAGTATAGATTGGCGCCGTGGATGTGGCAAATGGTCCAGCCAGCATTGGGAATTTGCACCAAAGCGCAGAACGATTTGCGCTGCAGAGCGACCGGCGCACCGCCGGCCGCCCGCGTCATCGCGCCCTACGCCGCCAACGCGGCAGCAGCATCGTGGGTTGGGTAATCGGTGTAGCCCACTTCCGTGCCGCCGAAGAAACTCGGCCGGTCATAAGCGTTCAGTGGCAGATTGCGTTGCAGGCGCGCGGGAAGATCCGGGTTGGCGATGAAGTCGCGGCCGAAGGCCACCAGGTCGGCATCGCCAGCCTGCAACACGGCCTCGGCAGAATCGCCCTTGAAGCCGCCCGCGGCGATGATGCGACCTTGGTAATGCCGGCGGATCCACTGCGCCGCCACGGGCCGCTGGTCTTTCGTTTCGTCGTCCACATTGCCCAGCACACGCGGCTCGATCAGGTGGATGTAGGCCAGGCTCAGTGCGTCCAGTTGCTGCGCCACATAGGTGAACAGGCCTTCGGGATCGCTGTCGCCCATGTCGCCCCAGGTGCCGCTCGGGCCGATGCGCACCGCAACCCTGTCGCTGCCCCACACGCCGATCAGCGCCCGGGTCACGTCCAGCAGGAAGCGGCTGCGGTTGGCGAACGAGCCGCCGTAGGCGTCGGTGCGGCGGTTGCTGTTGTCCTGCAGGAACTGGTCGAACAGGTAACCGTTGGCGGCGTGGATCTCTACGCCGTCGAAGCCGGCTGCGACACCGCGCACCGCTGCCCCCCGAAAGCTTTCCACCAGGGCTTCGATCTCCGACACTTCCAGCGCGCGGTTCGGTGTGTTGGGCACCCAGCCGGTGTGGGTGTAGGCCACGCCGCCATGCAACACCGCCGACGGGCCAACCGGTTGCGCGCCGTCGGGCTGAACGTCCACATGCGACTGACGACCGGCGTGGTACAGCTGCAGGAAGATGCGGCCGCCCTTGGCGTGCACGGCCTCGGTCACATTCTTCCAGCCGGCGATCTGGCGGTCGTCGAACAGGCCCGGCGCCCCCAGGTAGCCATTGCCGTTGGCGGCGGCGCTGGTGGCTTCGCCGATCAGCAAGCCGCCTTCGGTGGCGCGCTGGGCGTAATAGGTGGCCATCAACTTGCCCGGCACGGCGCCTTCTTCGGCGCGCATGCGGGTCAGCGGGGCGAGCACCACGCGGTGGGTCAGGGCGTAAGGGCCGATATGGATGGGGGTGAACAGTTTCGACATGAAGGCTCCCGGGTTTGAAGAATGAGATGACGCCGGCTTCGGTGCTGGCGGCTGCTGTCAACTTGGTGGCATCGCGCGCTGATGAAACGGTCCGCAGGTCCCGACACTTCGGACGCCGATGTCGTGAATCGACCGTGGTGGGCTGCAGGGCGCAATCAGGATGAGCGTATTGGCGCCATGGATCTGTCAAAAGACGCTTCGGAATGGCGCGCCAGCGGAATAAATGGCACGTCGTCCAAACGGGCGCCGGGCAGAAAAGCGCCGCCCCATTGCGCCGGTCCATCGCTTCGATTGACAAAAAAATACGGTCGTCCATAATCAAAATGCAGATGCCGATCGAGCGTCTCCTGGTGGCGCGCCCGCCGTTCCACCTCTCCCTTCCCCCACGAACAAGGTCAATCGCGATGGTCAAACTTGAAATCAATGGTCGAATGAAAGAGTTCGACGTGACGGACGACGTGCCGCTGCTCTGGGCGCTGCGCGACGTGGCCCACATGACCGGCACCAAGTTCGGCTGCGGCATGGCGCTGTGCGGCGCCTGCACGGTGCATGTCGACGGCGAAGCCACGCGGTCCTGCGTGTTGCCGGTGTCGGCCGTCATCGGCAAGAAGATCACCACCATCGAAGGCGTGTCGGCCACGCCCGCCGGGCGCGCCACGCAGGCCGCCTGGATCGCCAGCGAAGTCGTGCAGTGCGGCTACTGTCAATCGGGCCAGATCATGTCGGCCGCGGCGCTGCTGGCCAAGAACAAGAACCCCACCGATGCCGACATCGACGGCGCCATGGCCGGCAACATCTGCCGCTGCGGCACCTATCCGCGCATCCGCGCTGCGATCAAGATCGCCGCGCAGTCGCCGCTGGTGAAGGGGGCATGACCATGGGCTCTCGCGATCTGAACCAAACGCCGCCGTCGACCACGCGCCGCAGTTTCCTCAAGGTGTCGGCCGCGGCCGGCGGCGGCTTGATGGTGGGCGTGTGGTCGTTGCCCGGCGCAACGCTTGCGGCCGGCGCGCCGTCCCCGGCCTATGCCGCCAACGCGTTCGTCACCGTCGGCACCGACGACAGCATCCTGCTGACCATGTCCAAGGTAGAGATGGGCCAGGGCATCTACACCGCGCTGGCCACGCTGCTGGCCGAAGAGCTCGAGGTCGACATGGGCCGCGTGGTGCTGCGCGCCGCCCCGCCCGACGCCAAGGCCTACGGCGCACCGTTCGGTGACCAGTTCACCGGCGGCTCGCTGAGCATCCGCACGATGTGGGAGCCGATGCGCCAAGCCGGCGCCACCGCGCGCGTGGTGCTGGTGCAGGCCGCGGCCAATGGCTGGAAGGTCGACCCGGCCACGTGCCATGCCGAACACGGCGAAGTGCTGCACCAGGCCAGTGGCCGGCGCGTCAAATACGGCAAGCTGGTGGCCGCCGCGGCCAGGTTGCCCGCGCCGGAAAAGGTGGCGCTCAAGCCGGCCAGCGAGTTCAAGCTGATCGGCAAACCGCTGAAGCGCCTGGACACGCTCGCCAAGACCAACGGCACGGCCCTGTTCGGCATCGACGCGGTGTTGCCCGGCATGGTGTTCGCGTCGGTGGCCACGTCGCCGGTGTTCGGCGGCAAGCTGAAGTCGGTGGACGACAGCAAGGCCCGCGCACTGCCCGGCGTGAAGGACGTGGTGCGGCTCGACAACGTGGTGGCCGTGGTGGCCACCAACACCTGGTACGCACGCCAGGGCGTGGCGGCGCTGGTCATCGTGTGGGACGAAGGCGCCAACGCCGCCTTGACTTCGGCCGCCATGCGCGCCACCGCCGAAGCCGCGCTGCAGCGGCCCGGCGCCGTGGCCCGCAACCAGGGCGACGCTTTGAAAGTGGTGCAGGCCGATGCCAAGCGCATCGAGGCCACCTACTACAACCCGCTGCTGGCCCACGCGCCGATGGAGCCGATGAACTGCACCGTGCATGTGCGCGCCGACAGCGCCGAGATCTGGGTGGGCACCCAGGTGCCGGCCCGCGCACGCGACGCCGCGGCCAAGATCCTCGGCTTCGCGCCCGAGAAGGTCACGCTGCACAACCACCTGGTCGGCGGTGGCTTCGGCCGGCGGCTGTACCACGACTATGTCGACCAGGCCGTCGCCATCGCCAGGCAGCTGAAGACCCCGGTCAAGGTCACGTGGACCCGCGAGGAAGACATCCAGCACGACGTGGTCCGCGGCGTCTACGCGCACCGCATCTCGGCCTCGCTGAACGACAAGGGCTTTCCGGTGGCGCTGGTGC